>JAZQYS010000159.1:0-2272 GCA_045633645.1 Victivallaceae bacterium
CGCCACGGAGAAATTTTCTGGTGTGTCGACGGAAAAGGCTGTTTCCGATTCAAGGGGAAAAAGTATATACTTCATCCGGGAGAAATATTCTATTATCCGCCGGATTCCCTGCATGATTTTTCCCCGGAAGGTAAAATTTTCAATTATTACTGGCTTTCCATCGACGGAAAAAATGCCGGGATGCTGTTCCAATCACTGGGATTTCAACCGGGAGTGATCGAAGCCGGAGATTGTCCGGAAGATTTGTTTGCTACTTTGGAACTTTATTTGCAGAACAATATCAAAGAGTATCAGCTCAAATCGCTGAATATCGCTTTCCAGATATTGACTATGGCTCTGACTCCCAGGCCGGTTTCCCGCCCGCTGCTGGAGCAGATCAAGGATTTTATAGATGATAATTTCTGGCAGGAAAAACTGGATGTGCAAATCATTGCCGACCACTTCCAAATGCACCGGGTCTCACTGACCCGGCAGTTTCAGGAATACTTCGGCATCACCCCAGGAAAATATCTGGCATCTGTGAGGCTTCAGCACGGGATCAAAATGCTCGGTTCCACAACATTGACTTTGAAAGAGATCGCCCTGAAATGCGGCTTTAATTCGGCGGATTATCTGGCCAAAGCCATCCGTAAAAGCACCAATAACCCGCTGCGGGAATTGCGGATGAAGAACCGCCGCTGAATCAATACCGAAAGAAAAAGGGCTGCTGTTTGCATTTGAAAAGGTTTTCAGCAGCCCGTCTGCTATTTGAATTGCCTCAAACCAGCTAACATCAATGGTCAATCCTTCGCCGTTACTGAGGAACAACGGTTGTCTGCCAAACGCACCGGTGGTGCGATTTTTTTGTCTCCGTTTCCTTATCGAACTGCACCCAATATATCTCCGGCGAGTGGACTTTTTACGTCCACTCTAACAACGAATCGCAACTTTTTCTTAATTTTTTTCGATCAATGCCGTTTTTCAGGTATCACTTCCAGCCAGTAACCGTTGGGCATACTTGTCATAACGAATATATCCCCATTACCGCTTTTCAGGCACGACTTCTAACCAATAGTTATTGGACTCAGCAGTCATAACGAATACATCCCCATTATTGATCTTTTTTACGGGCAGTGATTGATTCTTCAAGCAGTTTCAACTCCTGCAAGTCTTCCAAATCCGCCTGTCTGGCAGCTTCTACTTTACGCCGCTGATTGAATACTTCATACCGTTCGCTTACGATCACTTTCATATCATTATTACTGATTGAACCACTATTATCCAATATCTCAAAACCGTTGAACTCCAGTAACTGATTGACATTGTTCCGCCAGAAATCCATAGTGAGAGTACGGCGGTTTTTAATTCGTAATTCAGCCGATTCCAAGAAGATCATAACCAGACGGTTTAGGGAATCTATTTCATCACTGTTCAGAAAGTTTTTGGCTGTGAAAATATCTCCTTTACGAACAATGGAACCAGCCCAGCTGGTCGCTCCAAAGTTAGGCAGTTCTGCTTTGGCACGCTGAACGATGATCTCTGCGGCAGTAAGATGAGTTACCGCATAGAGCAGCTTATTCTGCGTCTCGGCAAAAAACATCTGGGTTGCCTTATCAGTGGCATCATAATCACTGCTCAAACTGAAAAGTTCACGAACCTTTTGATAAAAGCGTTTCTCCGAAGCCCGGATCTCCCGGATGCGTTCCAGTAATTCATCAAAATAATCCGGGCGTCCGTCGGGATTTTTCAGGCGATCATCGTCGATGACAAAACCTTTACGCATAAACTCAACGAGATTGCGGTTTGCCCATTGCCGGAACTGGGTACCACGCTTGCTCCGCACCCGGAAACCTATGGCAAGAATCATATCAAGAGAATAATAAGCCACATTGTAATCTTTGCCGTCGGCGGGAGTTGTTAAATAAAACTTAACAACTGAATTTTCTTGCAACTCCTTGTCTTCAAACACATTGGATATGTGAGTAGATATATTCGCTTTAGAGGTGGCAAAAAGTTCTGCAAGCTGATTTTGATTGAGCCAGACGTTGCCGTCCTTTGCCAGCAAAGAGATATTCGCCTTGCCGTCGGCTGTTGAATAAATAATGATTTCTTCTGAATTATTACCCATAACAATGAACTTTTATGCGAATTTCTTGGTATATCATTCGTTTCAGTTAGTGAAGCCATCCGGAACTAACTTCAGCTTATTTATAGACGTATAAGCTTTATCCAATGATTCACGAACCATTAAGACCTCTTCACAACTCCAATTCTTGAATTTCTTACTATCCAG
>JAZQYS010000160.1:0-4980 GCA_045633645.1 Victivallaceae bacterium
CTTTTTTTCTCGTGAAAAAAGGTTTCTCCTCTTCCCCCCGGTTTCCATATGTCCTTATCTGAAACAGAGCGTCAGAGCCAACCCCAGGCGGTGGGGGTTGTTTCCTGATAATTGAGGAAAATGTGTTTGGGGTTGATGCCGTATTTTGCAAAGAGTTCCGCAAATTTTGCAGGAAGTTCTTTTTTGACATCGGGATTGATTTCTCCGATGAGGGCAATTCCGAGAAACGCTGAGTCCTGAGCGATTTCTCCGCCGAAAGCGATGGTGACGCCGCTTTTGACTCTGACTTGAATGACAGCAAGCGGTTTATTGAGCAGTTGTGCGGCAAGTGTACTGATTTCAAGGGAAATCGCCTGTTCCTGAGCCTGAGAAAGAGTAACGGAAGTTTCAAATTTAAGTGACGGCATAAGAAAAATCTCCTGTCTGTAATGTTGTAAAATCGTCTTCTTTAATATAACACGGCGGAAGAGATGTGTCAACTTCTATTCCTTGTTTCTGACCATAAGAAATACGCCGCTTAAAATGGCGATGAAGGCGATGATAAAGGGCAGGGTGATTTGTTCTTTGAGAAAAATCATTGAAAAAATGGTTGCACTTAAAGCACTTAAATATCCGAATGAACCCAATGCTCCCGGTTTGACGTATTTCTGGGCAAAACTCCAGATACCTACGGCGACGCCGCTGGAAAATATTCCAAGATACAAGGTTCCGATCCAGACGCGCGGCGGCAGATCAAAGGTTATTTTGCTGTTGAAAACAACCAGGACGGGAATCATCAGAAACAGTCCGGTTGCGCGGAACATTACGGAACAGAATAAGCCGCTGTATTTCTTTGAAACATTTCCGCCGAAGACGGTGAAAAGCGACCAGAATATACCCGATACAACGGCCAGCATATCTCCGCCGAGCGTGGAAAGTCCCGAGGAGAAAATATCTTTTCCCTGTGATAAGGCAACAAGAACGATACCGCATAAACCCAGAATCATTCCCGTGATTTTTGAGGCATCGGCTTTTTCTTTGGCAAAGAGCAGAGATATCAGCAGGGTAAAGACAGGCGCGGTATTGGCCATAAGAGAGGCGCGTCCGGCTGTGGTGTATTTAAGTGCAACAAAACAGAGAACGCCTTCAATAATACAGCAGCTTCCGAGAAAAAGAAACATTTTCCAGTCGGTTTTCCAGTTTTTTCTGAACAGCTGCCAGTCGGTACTTTTAAAAGTAAACGGCAGCATGAATAAAACGGCGATGACAATTCTCAGATAAGAGAGATACCATTCATCCAGTTGAGTTCCGCCAATCATCAGACGGCTGACAGGGTAGTTGCATGCCCAGCACATGGTGGCAAAAAATGCACACAATAATCCGGTAAGTTGTTTGTTTTTCATTTTATCCGTAAAAGCTTTCTTTTTGAGGCAATTGGAATTGTATAAGATACAGTGAAAAAGTGTTAAAATCTAATGTTATTTTAATAAAATTTGCAGTAAATCCGGAAAAAATCAAAAAAAATAACATTTCCCGTTGCAAAAAGAGAGGGTTGTATCTATATTGTATGTTGGTTTTGTGTAATTTGCCGTTTCGATAAAGAATGTGCGGTTCCTGAAAATGCGGGGTTTTTTTTGTTATTTGCCCGTGTCGGGAACAGCACAAATAAAGATGATAACAGGATTTATGAAGATCAAAATTTTGAGTTTATTTGCCGGAGTGCTTTTGCTTGCAGTTTCCGGATGTACTGCTGTGCCGCCGTATGCACAAACACGTGCCTGTATTGAAAAACATATTTCAAACGGCATTTTTGACGGAGCTGTTGTTATTTCCGGAGACCGTGAAGGACGGCAGCAGATATTCTGTGCGGGTGTCGCGGATAGAAACACCCGCCGTCCCATGACTGCGGATACGGTGTTTGATATATCCAGTGTTTCCAAACCGCTTGGAACTGCAACGTGCGTACTGCTCCTTGCTGAAAGAGGACTGCTGGATGTTGAAAAGGATTTCAGAACTTATCTGCCGCAGTACAAGGGGAAAATTCCGCATCCGGTGACAGTCCGTCATCTTGCAGCGCATTATTCAGGAATTGAGCCGGATTATCCGAGAAGTGTCTCAGGAGATGTTTTGAAGAAAAAGATGCTCCGTTCACCTTTTCCGCATGGAACGGATTCGGTTTATCTTTACAGTTGTGTCAATTACAATTTTCTCGGATTCATTATTGAAAATATTTCCCGCGAAACACTTGCTGAGTTTGCCCGTAAAAATCTCTTTGTTCCGCTTGAAATGAAAGATACCAACTGGGGTATGCCGCTTGCTCATACCTGCAGCCGCCTGGTTATTCACAGTCGGTGTGTCAAGAGTGATCCGGCTGTTATTTTTGATTTATGGGCGCGCAAATTTCAGCCGCAAGCAATGGGAAACGCCGGGGTTTTTACCACACCGCTTGATGTTGCAAAATATGCCCGGATGATTTTAAACGGCGGCAAGGGTGTGTTTAAAACGGATATCGTTCAAAAGTTGATGTATAAAAATCTTGCTCCTGCGGGGAAACTTGCGCGTTCTTTCGGCTGGAATCTTGTTCCTGAAATGCGTGCGGCGGGACTGTCTGATAAAACCATTTATCACAGCGGTTCCAGCGGACAGAGTTTGTGGATTGACCCCGGAACGGGAAAATATTGTCTTGTTTTTACCAATCTTTTCGGCAAACATGATGAAGCAATCAAAGCGCGCCGGGAAGTTGCTTCTGTATTTTTATCTGAAATCAAATAAAAGGAGGATTTTCAGAATGAGTATTTGCAAGTTTGAAAAGTCCGTTGCCCATGGACAGGAAAAGTTCAGGAACTTTACCTTGATTGAACTGCTTGTTGTCATTGCCATCATTGCCATTCTTGCGGCAATGCTTATGCCCGCTTTGCAGCAGGCACGGGAACGGGGCAGGGCGATTTCCTGTTTGAATAATGAACGTGAAACAGGAAAAATCTTTCTCTTTTATGCAGATGGCAACAATGGTTATATGCCGATTTCCTACGGTCTTAAAAAGAATAATGAAGTTCTGGTGCGCAGCTGGCTGCAGTGTATCAATCCGCTGATGGGCAGAACAAGAACTGTACAGCTTGATCGGGCAGGTAAACTTTTGCGTTGTCCGACGCTTGAAGGGGAATTGAAGCCCAATGAATTCGGGGAATACTTGCCGACTTACACCTACAACCGCCGTCTGGGTGATCTTGATTATGTTCAAAAAGGCAACAAGAATTATCACGCCCGCAGGATCAACCGGGCAAAATATCCTTCAAAATACGTAACACTTATGGAGGGAATCAAAGACGGAGAACGTATAACAATCGTTACAGCGGCAACAGATATTGACAATCTTGCTCACCCACACGGTGGACGGAATAATCATCTTTATGCAGACGGACACACAGAGGCAGTCAACATGTATGCCATCTATAATGATTGGAAGGCCTGGTGTCAGCCGTACAGTTACATGCCGTACCGCAAATGGGATGAAGCCGGAGCCGAGTGGTAAGGTTCGGGGGGATTGGAAAGATGTTGAAAAAATTTTTGCTGTCTTGTATTCTTTCTGCCGGTTGTCTGTTTGCGGCGGAATATGTCGTTATTGCAGCTCCGGATGCAGTGCCTGCTGAAAAAACGGCAGGAAAGGAATTGCTGAGATTTCTTTCTCTTCTTTCCGGAAAAAAGGTCGTTTTGTCTGAGTCCGGCAGAGAGGTTCAGGGTAAATACAAATTTTATGTCGGTCAGACGCCGGAAATCAAAAAGGCTTTGAAACTCAAAGATTTCAATTCGTTCAAACCGGATGAACTCAGGATTCTCCGCAAGGGAAACAACTTTTATTTTACCGGCGACCGCCCGAGAGGAGCGCTGTATGCGGTTCACACATTCCTTGAAGATTATTGCGGCATGCGTTTTTATGCACCGGACGAGACCCGTTTACCGGAAAAATTTGTTCTTCCGGAAAAGGTCGATTTCAGTTTTGCTCCCTGTTTCATTTTCCGTGAAACGCCTTTTGTTCCTCTGCGTTTAAATGATGCCTTTTCAGCGCGCCGCAAAGTGAACGGGCACTGGCAGAAAACTTCTGAAGCATGGGGCGGACATGAGAAAATCTGGAGTTTCTGTCACACTTTTTCTGTATTGATGCCTCCGGCAAAGTATGGCAAAACGCATCCTGAATATTATTCCGAGATTGACGGCATCCGGCGTCCGGTCGGCAATCAGCTGTGTCTTTCAAACAAAAATATGCGTAAGGAATTGCTTCAAAATATCCGCAACGTTCTTAAAAAAGACAAAAGTATCAAAATCATCTCTGTCAGTCAGGATGATAACAAGGGATACTGCAGATGTCTTGAATGTAAAAAACTTGCCGCGCGTTACGGCAACAAACAATCCGGTGTTTTGCTTGATTGTCTGAATGAAATTGCCGCAACGCTGGAAAAAGAATTTCCCGGTGTTCTGTTTGAAACGCTTGCCTATGAGTATTCTGTTCAGCCGCCCGAAAATATCAAACCGCATCAGAATGTTCTGATCCGGCTGTGTGCGGATAATTGCGATTACGGCAGGGCTCTGGATTCGGATGCAAACAGCCGGTTCAGGGATTCCCTCAAAGCATGGCGCAAACTTACTCCCAACCTGATGGTTTGGAATTACGTTTCACTTTTCTATCATTACATGATTCCCAATCCCAACTGGGGATTGCACGGAAAAAATTTGCGTATGTTCAAAAATCATCAGGTGATTGCCGTATTCAATCAGTCCGGCGGTAACGAGACCGGAGACTTTGCTCCCCTGCGGGCTTATGTGAACAGCAAACTCTTGTGGAATCCTGAACTGGATGAAAATCAGCTGATCCGTGAATTTACGGAACACTATTACGGAAAAAACGCTTATCCGTTCATCATGGAATACCTTGCGTTGATGAAAATTGATTACTCCGGGCAAAAGAAAGATTTTAAACTTTCCTGGAATACACTTGCTTCAGAC
>JAZQYS010000161.1:0-4552 GCA_045633645.1 Victivallaceae bacterium
CAGCCAGTTTTTCAAACACTCCGGCATGGAGGCGGGACAAGCAAGCAGATAAACCGTTCCCGCCAGATGGCAGAAACCTGCACCCATCAGCAGACTGCGGATCAACAGGCTCTTGCGGCAGAAGAAAATCAGCAGTGCAAAAACTGCCGGTATCAATATCAGATAAAGTTCAATCATTTCTCATTTCCTCCTGAAGTTTCTCCCAGAAGAACCAGTTTATCCGAATCAATATGTTCAAAGGCGCGGTTGATACGCATAACCGCAATTCCCATCACAAAAACCAGAACAAAGACGTCAAGCAGGATTCCCAGCTCCACCGCCAGACCGCATTCAAGCATCATACCTGTTCCGAAAAGAGCAATACCGTTTTCAAAGGTCAGAAATCCGATTGCCTGCGTAATGGCTTTTTTGCGCGCCATAACAATAAACAATCCGGTGAAAACCACCGAGAAAGAGACCGGCAGAACCAGACGCAGACTGCTGCTTGAAGATTCCGGCAAAGAAAGATGTGCCGAAAGCATGAATGCTCCGGCAATGCCGCACAATACAACCAGAAGTGAAACAGGATAACTTACCAGAGGTTCAAGTTCACGCTTGACATCTGCTTTTTTCATGGCAAGATAAAGCAGAATCGGCAATGCAACAGCCTTGATGATGATGTTGAGCGCAGCGGCAGCATACTGTTCTGCGTGGATGTGTTCCGCAAGCAGAAGAGGCAGTATGCCCAGCAGAAGACCCTGAAGAACAACGATGCGGATACAGTGCAGCATACGGCTGCATGCCGTCAACATCAGACAGGACAACAGAAAAAATGCCATCACAATTTCAATATTGAGATTCATCTGACAACTCCTTCAAAAAAGACCAGAAAGAAGACTGCAAGCAACGCCGTGCAGAGCGCACCGGTCAACATCTGGGGGACTTTGAGAAAACGGTAACGCGCCATGCAGGATTCCGCACAGCCGACAACAGCGGTCGTAAGGATAACCCCGGCAGCAAAAACTGAACTGTATTCCCAAAAGTTCCAGTTTCCGGCAGGCATGAGCAGCATGACGAAAAAGGAAACAAACAGCCAGAGTTTCAATGCGCCTGCATAGAGAATCACAGCAAGATCCGGACCGGCATAATCCAGAACCATTGCTTCGTGGATCATCGTCAATTCCAGGTGAGTATCCGGATCATCCGCAGGAACGCGGCAGTTTTCAACCAGCAGAACCACAAAGAACGCTCCGGCACACAGCAGAAGACTGGTCGCATACATACTGCCGGCAAATCCGGTAAAACCCAGCATTTCCGTTCCGCAACGTCCGGTTAAGAGAACCAGAAAAGCGATAATGGCAAAAATCGCAGCTTCAGCGAGGGCGGCAAAATGCGCTTCTCTGCTGGAACCCATGCCTTCAAAACTTGAACCGGTATCCAGCGCACCGAAAATCATCGCCACACGCGACGTTCCCAGAAGATAGAAGAAAAAGATGATATCTCCGGTAAAGCCCAGCGGCGCATGCTGTCCGCCGAAGGGCAGAAACAAAGCTGCAATAATCAGCGTTGCCAGAATGATGGCGGGCGCAAAAAACAGAACGCCGCCGCTGGTCGTTGAAACAATGCTCTCTTTGCGGAGAAGTTTCACAAGATCATAATACAGCTGAAAGACCGACGGTCCTTTGCGTCCGGCAAAAAATGCCTTGACCTTGTTGATGATTCCCGGCAGAATCGGCGCAGCGACCAGTGAAATCACAAACCAGATGAGCCAGAAAATAAACTTGTTTGTCATTTTCAGAATCCTCCTTTCATCAGAGTTCCCGCCCAGGGCAGCAGAAATCCCCAGACCAGCATAAACACCAGTGCCGCTGTCATAATCAAAATATAAAAGTGCAGATATCCCGACTGCAGAAAGTTGAGTTTTGCAGCAAGGCGGAAAAAGAATCTGAAAGATTTTTCCCAGAAAAACGCCATTCCCGGATCTGCAGACTCTTCCTCAAAAGAGGATTTTTCAGGAAAACTTCCCTGCGGATGCGTGATTTTGCGTTTCGCTCCCGTAAGTCTGCCGCAAAAAACAACCAGCGGCTGAATAAAGGCACTGCCGGTATATTCCATACGGGCATCGGGTTTTGAAAAACCGCAATCCCAGGTGCAGGAACGGCGGATTTCTTTTCCGCGCGGCAGCAGACCTTTTATCAGCACAAGCAGAACAAACAAGCCGCTGACAGCCAGAGAAAGGATTGCACCCATCTGCAATGCACGGATCATGGGATAAAGTTCCTGAATCCACTCTTTCGGCGCAAACATGCGTGCAGCCGCAGGAGACAATACCGTTACGGCACATCCGGTCACAAACAGGAGAATGACCGGAAGACGCATGGAAAGCGGAACTTCAACAGCGTCAGACGCTTCTTTGCTTCTGGGTTCACCGAGGAACACCGCTCCGCCGACTTTGCAGAATGCCGCAGCAGCAAGTCCGCCGGTCAAAGCAAGAACCACGGGAACAGCAACGCCCGCAACCATGAAAAGCGGTTTGCCCGGCACAGCAAAAGCGGCAAAGCCCGCAAGATAAATCAGAAATTCACTGACAAAGGCATTGAAAGGCGGAAGTCCGCTCAATCCGGCGGAGTTCAGCAGAAACAGACTGCCGGAAACAGGCATTCTTTTGAGCAATCCGCCCATTTTTTCCATTTCAAGAGAACCCGTGGCTTTCTGGACACTTCCGGCAAGCAGAAAAAGTCCGCCTTTGAGGAGCGCGTGATTGAGCATGTGAAGTCCGGCTCCGGCAAAACCGCCGAATATCATGGGCACGCAGCCCTTGCCGAGTCCCAACAGTCCCAGACCGAATCCGAGAGAGATGATTCCCATATTTTCAATACTGGAATAAGCCAGCAGCGTTTTGATATTGGTGCGGGGGAATGAAAGGATGATTCCGCCCAGACAGCAGAGTATTCCCAACGCAATCAAAGTAAATCCGAACATCTCTGAGTATGAACTGACCGTATGGATTCCCCAGTGCCAGATACCGTAAAATCCCAACTGAATCATCGCACCGGACATCAATGCCGACACCGGTGCCGGTGCCGCCGGGTGCGCCTCAGGCAGCCAGACATGCAGCAGGGGGAAACCGATTTTCAGACCGAATCCGAGAACGGCAAGGATGAAGAAAGCCTCCACTGAGGACGCCATCAAAAACATACCCAAAAGAATCATACCGCCCGCCTGACAGGCAAGCAGATAAATCCAGGCGGCACGCGCAACCTGACGGGATTTGTAATCAAATGCCACCAGCGCAAAACTTGCCAGTCCCATGATCTCCCACATCACCAGAAACGGGATGGGACGATCCATGACCGTCACGCCCAGCATGGCACCGACAGTTAAGTTGAAGAAGAAATAATAGATTCCCGACCGCTGACTGCCGTGTCCCTTGAGATACTGCGGCGAAAACCAGGCTCCCGCCAGACCCAGTATCAGAATCGGAATACGGAACAAGTTGACATAATCAGGCATTCCGGCACAGACTGAAATTGCGGAAACAACGATTCCCGAAATCAGTCCGGCACAGCCGATTGCCTGCGACAGCGCAGGGCGTTTCCCTGCTGCCAATGCTCCGGCAGCACCGATTGACATCAGCACCAGAGCAACGGCGTACAAATTTTCAAAGTTCACTTTACTCTCCTTTTATTTCCGTTTTTCGGAAATACACTTATTGATTCAGTCATCTTTTGCACCTGAAATAAAAAACCGTCCGGCAACAGGGGTTTAAACTCCCGGTCGGTGAACGGTTGTGTAAATGCAGAAGATTTTATAATATAGCACCAAAACGCCGAAAAAACAATACAAAAAATATGTCGGAGTTGTTTTATAAACGCAATCGTTTATATTGAAAATGGCAGGAAACTTTTTTTCCTGTTTCAACAAAAGAGGAGAAATATTATGTCGCAGCAGCTCAAAGGCAGTGAAACTGAAAAAAATCTGTTAAAATCCTTTGCAGGAGAATCTCAGGCACGCAACCGGTATACCTACTTTGCCAGCCGTGCCAAAAAAGAGGGTTTCATGCAGATATCCGCAATCTTTGAAGAAACCGCCAATCAGGAAAGAGAACACGCCCTGCGTTTTTTCAAGTACCTTGAGGGCGGCACGTTAGCCATCACCGCCGAATTTCCCGCAGGTGCCATCTCAAATACCGCCGGCAATCTCGCAGAAGCCGCCGCCGGTGAATACGATGAATGGCACAATCTTTATCCCTCCTTTGCCGCCATCGCACGCGCCGAAGGATTCGGTGAAATCGCAAAAACATGGGACGCCGTCTGCGTCTCTGAAAAACATCACGAAAAAAGATACCGCGCCCTGCTCAATAATCTGGATCAGGGTCTCATCTTTCAACGTCCCTCTGAAGTCTTCTGGAAATGCCGCAACTGCGGATATATCCACTACGGAAATACCGCCCCCGAAGTCTGCCCCGCATGCGTCCACTCCAAAGCCTACTTCGAACTCTTGAGCGAACCCTGGTGAAAAACCGGGGGGGGAGGCGAAAAACTTTTTTTCCCGTGAAAAAATGTTTTTCGCC
>JAZQYS010000162.1:0-3612 GCA_045633645.1 Victivallaceae bacterium
GGAGTTTGCTTAAAGATTACTACAACGGAACCTATCGCAACGTTCCCTGGAAATTTATTGCCGCAATCGGTTTTGCCGTTGCCTATCTGATTTCCCCCATCGACGTTATTCCGGATTTTATTCCGTTGGTGGGATACGTTGATGACGCCGCCGTTTTCGGATTGGTTGTAAAGAGTTTTATGTCTGAAATCGAAGAATATAAAAACTGTAAAAAGAACAACTGATCCAACTTTTGAAAGAGTTTTTTCAATGACACAAAAAACACCGGTTCCTGAATTCTGGTGGAAACAGGATATCTGCTGTACCTGTGAATACTGGGGCGGCGAACGCGATTTGGATTTTCAAAATGCCAGATTGATGTATGTCCGCGCCCAGTATAATCCGCAGCCCAAGTGTGCCGGCGCAAGAATGAACACGGCGCAAGGGGCAACCAACCGGGCTTGTCCGGCGTATAAACGTTGGCATAAACTGCCGGAATAGAATTTGAGTAACTCTCTTTATCAGTTTTTATGCTGAATTGAACAACAATGCAGCGGGAACGGCGACGTCGCCGTTTTTCAATGGGAATTTTGTCCGGAAACGGAAAATCCGCTATACGCCTCCGCCTTTTGGCGGAGTTTGTACCGGGCATGCGGATCGTCAGTTCGTTCAACGCTTTTCGTGTATCAGACTACGCTTCCGCGTAGAAAAACACACTCAAAGCGTTGTCCGTCACCGACGATTCCACAGCCCCGGCACAACTCAACCGCAAAAAGCTTTTGCGAAATGAGTTTTCAAGTGATAAAGAGAGTTTTCTTTTTTGAGGTATCAGAGTTATGGAAAAAATCAAGTTTACGGAAAAACTTCCGGTAATCCGTACGGTGGATGAACTGGCAGAATTACTTTTCGTTGACGTCAAACTTTTGTATGCCATATCCAATAATACTCCTGACTGGTATCGCTGTTTTCAAATCCCGAAACGCAACGGTTCAATGCGTAATATTGAAGCTCCCAGACCATATTTGAAAAGGCTCCAAAGCAGAATTGCAAAAAATATTCTGTCGTGCTTTGTTGTACATGAGTGTGCCACTGCTTTTCTGTCCGGACAGAATATCCGCCGCAATGCGCTTTTTCATGTTAACAAATCAGTTGTGCTTAATTGTGATATCCGGAACTTTTTTCCATCCCTGAAAAGCCGCGCTGTATTTGGTTTTTTCAGCAACACTGCCGGATACGGGGCGGATATTTGCATGATGCTTTCCAAACTTTGTACTCTTGCCGGACACTTACCGCAGGGGGCGCCAACCAGTCCGGTGCTTTCAAATTTGCTGATGTTTGAATTTGATGAAAAGATTTCTTTGTGGGCAAATGAACACGATTTAAGTTATTCAAGATATGCCGATGATCTCACTTTTTCAGGCGAAATAGATTCCCGGTTGAAAACAGATATTTTACAAAAGGTCAAACAGAATTTAGCTGCGCTGCATTTGAAGCTGAATCCTGCCAAGACTGCAGTCTACAGCAACAACCGCCGCCAATTGGTCACCGGTCTTGTGGTTAATGAATATGTCGGTGTCCCCCGGGAAAAAATCCGGGAATTCCGTACCTGGCTGCATTTTACAGAACTGGATATTGAAAAGGGAGAGTTTTTTTATAATCAGGAAGAGTTTGAATATCGCTTGGGATTATTGAACTTCTATTACAGTATCAACTTGAATGAAAAACTTTGGCAATGGCGGGAGCGGCTGCTGGAAATCAGGAAAATTTATTCCTGATTTTTCAAATTTTGCGACAAAATTGAATGTCGTCTTGCGAATAAAGAAATAGAAAACTTCAATTTACAAGGAGAGCTTTTTTTTTGTGAAAGATATTTTAAGTGTTATCGGCTGTCTGATTGCCGTTCCGATTATTATTACAATCGGGTATTTTGTAATCGGAATTTTGATTTACTTTATCCCGTTTCTGCTGGCAGTCGGCGTCATTTTATTGGTGCCGTATCTGATTTATTGTGGTATAAAAGGTATGAAAGGATAAGCAAAATGGATGAAGATACTCAAAGCGAATTGGCTGAATTAAAAAAAGAAATGGCGGAACTGCAAAAGACTCTTGAGGAGTTTGAACACTGGCAGGAAACGGAGGGCGCAGAACTTGAAGCTATGCTGCGCGATCTTGAAGATATTGCCGGAGAAGAGGAAACAGTGCAGCCGTACCGTCTGCTTGATGATTATCCGTTACCCCGGGAGATTTTGCGTCAGCATTTTCCCCGTACCGCCAATCAATGCAACTTTTCCGGCGGTTGGGGATACGATGCCGAAAACGCCGTTATCGTCAAAGAATTTGATCCTGAAATCAATCCGGATGAAAAGTTCGACGGAGTTTCTCTGGAATATGCTTTTATAGATAAGCGCATCCGCGAAGAATTGATTTTCAGCCGTCCTGAAGGAGAACGCTTTGAGGAACTGGATTATACGAATATTGAGCAATCTTTACGGTATATCAACGGCATTCCTCATGATTATATTCTGGTTGAAGTGACCGCTTATCCGGAAAAGGAGTGGCTTGAACTCAGAGACGATTGGGAAAGTCACGATTGTTACAAAGATGATCCCGAAGGACGCAAACGCAATCTTGACCGCAAAGCTGCCTGCAAAATAACTTATCAGGCAGAGTACTGTTTTAATATCAGTGATTTTATGGATTAAAGCACATAAACAAAGGAGAATCAAAAAATGTCTTACATTCCCCTCTGGGAGACCATGTCAAAATGGCAACTTAAAATGATGGATTTCATGACTCCTGCCTCAAGAGTTCAGGAAGATTTGGATTCTTTGCTTAACCGTTACCGCAATTTTAAAGTCAGCATTAAGGATGGAGCTGTTTTTGTATTTCCCGTAAAGGAAATTCAGACGACTGCCGATCATGCGAAACGTTTTCCGCTTTCCAAACTGCGTACTGATCAGTTGAATAAACTGCGCGAAATCATGGAAAATAACATGAAAAAATAGTTTCCGGGATAATGTCCGGGAAATTGCGCACATTTTCAAGCCTTATTTTTTAAAGTACGCAATTTCTCGGATGTTATCAGATGGTTTTTCCGGTACCGCTATTTCCTTTTCAAAAAGCGCAGTATTTATAAGAAACAGTTTTTTTAAGAGTAAGATTTATTATTATCTGCCTGTGCTGAGAGCAGATTTTGATTTTTTAACCATGCAAACCTGACAGACAATTTTATTTTTCTGCGATAACATTATCTGTCCATTAGGTCTACTGAGTCCACCAGGTCCATAAAATGCCCGTCCCGCCGCATCTCCCCGTATCGGAATATGGCTATTCCGATACGGGAAGACTTCATAATTACTCCTCTTAAAAACAGCTTCAAAGCTGTATTATCACAAAGTAAAGACGAAACATTTTTCGTGGCAACGGTTATACTATAATACGAAATAATTAAAAATTCAAGTTGTTTTCCCGGAAAAATAGCCAAAAATACTAAGAAACATCTTAGGTATTTTGCGTAAAGATATAATTTCACGCAGGTAAGGGGGCTCTGCCTGCGCAAAACGACCTGCTCTTCCTGAACTTCGATGGTCGTTTTGTTACAGCTGCGTCTGAGGCCTGTGGGATAATCAATCT
>JAZQYS010000163.1:0-6513 GCA_045633645.1 Victivallaceae bacterium
ATACCCCATAGTGCGCGGAGCACCATCGCCAATGGCTGAGTCGGGGACAATATCTCCCAAGATCGCCTTGACCAGAGAACTTTTCCCACTGCCGGTATAGCCGCAAACAAGGATATTTGGGCGTTTCCCGAACTTTTCACGAGCCTCCTCGTACTTGCTGTTGAATTCTTTTTTTACGTCGAAGTTTTCCATTTCAGACCTCCATAATTGATTGTTTGTATTATCAGGCTCTTCCTGAATTTTTATTATTTCAAAATCTTCCATAACAGCTCCATGTTTACGTTCCATATATTTACATAAGTCTTCAAAATCAGATTTTTCCGGCAGATTCAGAAATTTACTGATCATTTCAATGGAATCATTGAATTTTTCTGTGGTGCTTGCGGCATTGAGCATTGCTTCAAAAAAACTAACTGCCACGCCATTTCTTGCAAAAACCTTGCAGTTGCCAAATTCATTGTAAGATACAGCACGGACTTCCCCGGGGAGCGGCACAGTCAACAGCACGCGATGAGAGAGATAAAAGCCGACACGTTGATCTGAGGCCACCAAAACAGCTCCGAATCGCATTTTATTCATTTTCCAAACTCCATGTGTAAAAGTTCACGATTGATTGCCATTTCAATCCCCCGGGCGATCGCATGCAGCCGTTCAAGTTGATTTTGAACCTTGAATTCTCCGTCGGGAAAGTCAAATATCCATTCTGACAGATCCGAAGGGAAAACCGCACGTTTCCCTTCAATGATCCGGCAGAGGTCTGCATTGATGATTTGAAGTGCTTGTGAATAAGTCCGGATTTTGAGAATGACTTCACTACGGCTTTTCCAATCTTCAAGAGCTGATGCAGATACAAGACTTTCCGCAGCGGAACAAAACAAATCATCCACAAGACGGAGACGATAATGCAAGTCAAGGATCATTTCCCTGAATAATATTGGCTGTCTTTTTTTACTCACGTTTTTTTACCTTTCGTTTTGACCATAATATATGTCGGGTGATATGCCAAATGGTGTCATATCATGGGATAAACATTAAAAAAATCATTTATTTCAAAAGAAATTCTTGAATTGCAGATATTGCAAAAATGTCATATTACGGTTTTTTATTTGAAATATTCTTGTCTCTTTGCTTGAAAATATTGATGTTGCACAGTATATTGCGAAGAATTAATATTTGTCATACCAAATTCAAGGATTTTTTGTCATGGATAAAAAAAGTGAACAGTTGATGCGAAAGCTCAAATTCATCGCTGAAGCCAAAAAAAACAATTATCCCAACGCCAGCAATTTTGCAGAACGTTTATCCCGGTACGAAGGAGAGGATGGAGAACCGTTTGGCTGTAGCGCCCGTACTATTTTGCGTGATATTAAGGATTTGATTGAAATACACAAAGCCCCGTTGGTATATGATGCTGCAAATCGCGGATATTATCTGCGGGATCCGGAATGGGAATTCAATGTTCCCATTTTTGAAGAAGATTTTATCAGCATGTCACTTCTCGGTACAAGATTGGCAACAGATATTTTGCCAGCCCCGCTGAAACAGGAAGTCGACACAGCTATTGCTCAAACCATGACAACCAACTCTTCAGAATTTTTCGATTCGGCAATGATCGAGTCTCTTCTTTGTGCATCCGGGATCAAAGCAAGTATCGAGCCCAAGGTTTTCAAGGCGATTTTTGATGCCTGGCGTCAGAAACAGGTAATTTGTCTGACCTATAAAAATCCCAAAGGCGAAATTGCGGAACATGAATTTGAACCGCACATTATTGCATTCCATCGGGGAGTATGGTATACCAAAGGATATAAATACGGCACAAAGGAGATCCGGTTGTACGCCATTCAGCGAATCACAGCATTACATGGCGGCATCGACTGTTTTGAAACCGATAAAAAAATGTTAGAGGATACCCGGAAAAAGGGACTCTTCAACTATGAAAAGGTTTCCGGGATCAAGTTGCACTGTGATGCGTCTATCGCTTTTTATATTTATGAACAGCAGAAAAAATTCAATTCTAAAATCGAACGATTGGAAGATGATTCTCTGATTGTATCACTGAATCCTACTGTTGAACATGAAGTCATTCGCTGGATTCTTGCCGAAGCGGGGCGCATTCAGGTTCTGGAACCGGCGTCTTTGAGAAAGAAAATTTTTGAAGCCGGAAAAAATATTTCTGAAAAAAATGCCTGATATGGCGCTGTTTATCATAGCTTATATTGTATATTGAATACAAAATCTCAAATATAAGGAGCTGTGTTGTATGAAACAGAAGTCTGAAAACAGAAAAATTCAAAATATGAGGTAAAAATTATGCCCATTCATTCCCCGTGGTTTTTCCTGAAACGCAATTCCGGTCCGGAGTTCTATCGCATGACTTGCACGAAATGTGATTTTGACAAACAATATGAGTTGGCAAGGGATTATACCATTATACATGATCCGGATTCTGATGAAACTGATTCTCCGGAAGTCGTTGATGCACTTCCCAAAGCATGTCCAAAATGCGGAGCGAGGTTGAAAAAAGAAAAGATTCCAATCAGAATCGTCTATTGATGATTAAAAAGCGGCAAAGTTTATAGAGCGTAAGCTTTGCCGCCTGGTTTTATATCCGGTGGTCACTCCCCGGAATATTTTCTTCTCCGTGTTGTTTTTCTTTTTATCAGAACTTCCCGCGTACCATTGCCGTAAAGTTTACTGACTATTTTTCTTGCTTCCATAGTTTCAAGCAGTTCAGCGGCACGGTTATAACTGATCTTCAAATTGCGCTGCAGATAACTTGTGCTTGTATGTCCTTCCAGCAGGACGATTTTCAAGGCTTTATACATAATATCATCATCGCCATTCTGCAGATACTTTGCAATAAATGTCTGTTCGGAATCCTTTGCAGCCAACATCCGGAGATGCTCTGTTGCGTTGGCGATTTTTTTTGTACAGTCATCCAATTCTTTCAATATTTTTTCCATTTCCTGCTGCATTTCAGGGGGATGGTGTTCTTTTTTTATGTTCATGTTTTTTTCGTTTTATGATGATTTACTGCTCTTTGATTTTAAAACAGTGTTCATACTGTTTGAAAAACGCATAATAGATCCGGGGATTTTCAAGTTCGTACCAGGGTACAGTTTTTACAGGCCGCTGATCAAGATCATAGATCTTTGCCCCCGGCAATGCCAACAATAATGGAGAATGAGTAGCAATGATGAATTGATTGTGTTCTCCTCTTGCTGAATTTGCGATAAAACTGGCAAGCTCAAGTTGTTTCTCTGCGGATAAGCTGTTTTCCGGCTCATCCAGTAAATACAAACTTTCTTCTCCGATACTGTTTATAAAAAATTCGATTGCCGTTTCCCCGTTGGACTGTTCCTGTTTGTTGAATCCAATATTTTTCACAATGTGATGGGACATACTCTGCCGTTGTGCGGCACATTTTCGTTGAAGTTGTTCCAAATCTCCGGAGCGTGATAAGTTAAATCCTCCGATTTCAGCAAAATCAAAATACTTATCATGCTGATATTGATCCATTTCCTGTTTTCTCTGCAAATCTATTTTTTCATTTTTGCTTCTTGTCTGCAGGATTTTTTGAAAGACATCATCACTTGTAATATAGCGGCTTTGTTCCGGAATCACTCTGGAGATTTGGACATCATGTATTTTATCCTCAACCGGTTCAGGCGAGAAATAAGAGTAATTTACATATTTATCCCAAAAGATGGATTTATTAAAAGGCGTTTCGCGTTTTATTCCAATTCTTTCGGCAATGACGTTTAATACAGTTGTTTTACCGCAACCGTTTCCACCGTAAAATATCGTTATCGGCTCAAATGTAAATTCCGGCAACTCCCCATTGAAAAGTCCGAAGGGATACACCGAATTGAAGCAAGTCATCTGCAAATCATTGAAAAAATTATTTTCATCATTTTTTGATGGCATGCTGAAAGATTCCAGATATACATTCATAAGTTTTCTCCTCAAAAAAAATACAGTTCATTTTGTCACATAAACAACTCTTTGTTCCTGACGGTAGACGATTCTGCCGTTTACCTGAATGGGGACAAGAATCGTTTGGACAACAGGAACTCTTTGCTCATAATACCGATATGGGGGGACTCCGACAGCTTGAGGATACACTACTTGCAACTGGACGTATTCTACGTGCGGATACACAGTTTGAGGTACAACAACCGGAGTTGTCACTACCGGAGCCGGGGCAACATAGCGAGGTGAACTTACGGCATTGAGAATACCAATTCCGTTGGCGACAATAGAGGTGATCCCGGCTGCAAGCCACACGCCGTCATGCCCTCTGTGGTGATGATGCCGTCCGTGATGAGGTCCACGGGCAAATGCGGCAACGGTACAAAGACAAATGATAATAACGAGAAACTTTTTCATAAAACCTCCGATAATTGAATTCAGGAAATGGCAGATTATTTCCAATCTGCACATGAAAACAGGTTGAAAAATTACTTTTTTGCACGCCTTTTCGTCCGAATCTCAGAAGCGCAACAGCTCATCAATATGCTCATATCAGCCACTCCACGGGAATCCTGACAGAAGCCTTTGCAGAAATTTTCTCTTATACCAAGAGCAGAACCGGATTCAAAGGCATCCTGATTGGCGGCGAGAAAAAGGAATTCCCACTTGTAAACATCCTGCTGGTGTTCAATACGTTTCTTGACATCTGCTGTACTGAACTCCTTGCTGGCATTTTCCTGACCATCTGTGATGATCACGCAAAGTACATTTTCCGGGCGTTCTTCTTCCGGCATTGCGGCAAACTCCTTACCCATAGTATCAATGGCAATACAAACGGCATCGTTCAATGCAGTCATTCCACTGCAAGTGTACTTTGCCATCAAGTCATCTTTGAATAACGCAAGGTCAGCCGATTTGACCAGCCGTTCAACTTCATCGGAAAACTGGAAGAGATCAAATACAGTTTTTCCTTGCTCCTCCCGCTGTTTATCCAGAAAGGTGTTGAAACTGCCTTTGATGTCATTTTCAATACATTCCATTGAGCCGGATGCATCCAGTACGATGCAGATGAGAGTGTAGTCTTTTTTCATTTTGTACCTCTTGGGGTTAATGGTTGATTGTTTTGTGGGAGTAATATACCACATCTGCTATGTCATAAGATGTCATATCAATGTCTGGATAATTTTTTTCTTTGATATTTATGTGTTGCAACGATTTTTTTGAAAAATAATTTTTTGAAATTTGCTATGCCGTTTTTTGTCATACCTCCTGTTCTATATTATCTCCCGTGAACAGGAGGTTTTTTTATGGCTGGTGAAGTAACTGAAGCAGTAAAAGCAAGTGTCGGCTGTCTCTTTTGGATGACGGTCATTTCCGTGGCTTTGACTATCGGATATTTTGTTTTGAACATTATTCTTTATCTGATCCCGGTTGTTCTTGCCATCGCAATAGGGCTTGCCGTCCTGTATGGAATCGGATATGTAATTTATGCACTTTTTACAGGGAGATAAAAATGAAATCAATCAACGACTCTATCAAAGAATCTTTTGAAATCCTGCTGGAAAATATTTCATTCAAAAAGCCGCAGGGAATCGCAACCGGGTATCCGCACCTTGATAATATGCTGCGGGGTATGATAAAGGGAGCTCTCACCATCCTTGCCAGCGCACCATCACTTGGCAAAACTGCCTTTGCATTGAATATCGTGCATAATCTCACCAAACAAACACAGGAAACGGGTATTCTTTTCTGTTCGGATTTGAGTAATACAGAGCTGACATTCCGCTTGCTCACCATTGCTTCCGGAGTAAAAAACAGTTATGATACCGATTACCGGAATGAGGATATGAAACGGCTGACTTCTACCGTAAATAAGCTCAAAGAATATCCATTATACTTTGAAGAACATTCCGGCATTGACGATACTGTGATGGAGAATATCAAAACGATCCATGCTGAACACAACATCGAATTATTGATCGTTGACAATATCCGTCCGGATGATTGCCGCAAATTGAAAGAACTTGCAAAAGAACTTGATATTGCTGTTCTTGCCCTGGTGTCGCTTTATTCCCGGAAAGATGAAATATTGAGCCGGGGCGTTGCTGATACGCTGGTAATATTGCACCGGGAACGGAAAGCTGATTACGATCCCGATCTGGGTGCGCCGGTGGAATTGATCGTTTCCAAAAACAAACACGGTCTTTGCGGCACTTTCCGGATGTATTTTATCCCGGAAATCATGCTGTATAAAGAAAGTTGCGCCGGGAATGAACCCTTTGTGGCGATTTCGGAAATCTACGAGTCGATCACACCTTACACCGAACTAAAAAAATACCTTTCACCGAAAAAACTGCCGCTTCTGAAACACTTGCGTGCTGAAATTCCGCAGGAAGGCGAAACACTGAACCTTTCGGATGTGTTGAGTTTGTCTGCCCGTTTGGAAGCGGTGGGCGATCATGATAACGCCGTCAAAGTTTTTCTGCTTGGCAGAAAAAACTGTCATACTTACGAAAAAGGAGCTGAAGTAGTCTACGACTT
>JAZQYS010000164.1:0-14250 GCA_045633645.1 Victivallaceae bacterium
CGTATTGAAAATATGTCCCGGATGCGTTGTTCTGCTTTCCCGGATCATCTCTTTGGCAATGTCGATAATGGGAAAAATTTCCTCTTCCTCAAGGTGCATAAATGGATATTCATCCTCTTTCAGATTACGGCAGAGATAAAACTTTTCGTACCCGGGGATGTAAGTGGCATCCAGAAGCGGCATGGGAATCAATTCAGGGACATATAAAATATTGATGATATCAAAATCCTCTGAACACTGGCTGTATTGATGAAACATACCGCGCGGGATGACATAGACATCACCTCTGCGGATGATTTTTTCTTCATGATCAGTCTGATGGAGTCCGCTGCCGGAAGAGGCAATACATAATTCAATAAAGTCGTGCTGATGCCACGGTGTATTTTTCTGCGGATACACCTGCTGTGTGGAAAGCGGAAATTTTTCTGTATCAAGATAACTTCTGATATATTTATTGCGGATATCACCTGTTTCGCTCATAAAGACACCTCCCTTATTTAAGATACTGTGCATTGCTGATAAAATCAAGACTATTGTGCTGTTTTAAATAACTTTTGTTATGGTTTTTAAATTGTTTTTTAGATATATTTATCATGTATCACCCGTAAAATAAGGAAATAATGCTATGAAAAAATCATTTACCCTGATTGAACTGCTGGTTGTGATCGCAATTATTGCCATTCTTGCAGCAATGTTGATGCCCGCGCTGCAGAAAGCAAGGGAAAGTGCCCAGTTGAGTTCCTGTGCGAACAATCTGAAACAAGTCACCATGGGAATTTCAACCTATTCCGACTCCCATAATGGATTTTTTACCAAATCACAACCGGCTGAAACTTCCGGTCAAACCCATTTCTGGCCCAGAGTTTTTATCAATGGGAAAATTCTTCCGCACACAGCATTTGTTTGTCCCACCGGTTACAATATCACAACGGTCGGTATTGCCTGGATCGCCAAATGCCACGCCTTGTGGAAAACCGGTGCCAGTGATCCGGAAAATTTGGGACTTGGCTCCGGCGGCTATCCTGCCGGGAACGGTCAGCATCCTTATGCCTACCCCTATTACGGCGTTAATTCCAATATGGGCATCGGCGGCAATACTTTTCTGGGCAAATACAAGCGTCCGGCCTCTTTATTCCTGATATCCGACTCTTATGACGGCAACAATCGCAATGTCGGACGTCATGTAGGCTCCTACGAAGTCCGGAACGCCAAAGCCTCTCCGAACAGCACCCACCCGGGAATTGCAGCGATCCATGGCGGGGCAAGAGCTAATATCGGATATCTTGACGGACACGTTTCATCCATGATTTTCCCGAATCCGTTAAGTGTTGACTCACTTTATGAAACATTTGGCAAAGAAGATTACCAATGGACAAAATAAGAGGCTCATATATGAAAAATGTAATTCTTTTGATCGTTTTTTCTGCTGTATTTATCTTGCATGGAGCGCAGTGGAAAGGTGAAAAACTTCAGCAGTGGCGAGCATTGAGAAACGCTGAAACAAAAATTGAAAATAAAAATCTGCACATTTTCAACATTAAAGCAGATCCGCAAATCGAATGTAAAAATATTTCTATTGATCCGCAAAAATTCAATGCCGTACGCATTCGTTACCGGGCTTATCAAACAGGTCCCCGGAGCGGACAGTTGTTTTTCAGCCGGACAGGCAGTTATTCCGAACGGCAGAAATGGACCATTCCGTCCCTGAAGCGTGATGGTAAGTGGCACACTCTTATTTTGACATCCAAAGCACTCACCAATGTCCGGAATTGGCACATGGGAGGCGTTGTCACCCAACTGCGGCTTGATCCGACGGACAGCGCCGGAGGAACCATTGAAATTGCGGAGATCGCTTTTTTCAACAACGAAAAAAATAACAATAAAGTAACTCAAAATTCACCTGAAAACAAAATTTTTGATGCGCCGCTGTGGCCGAAAGTCACGCCGGAATTCAATAAACATTCCGGCGATCAATACAAAGGAGTTTATTTTCAGGGGAAAATGATCCGTTCTCCTCATGACAGGCAAGTCAGTTCAATCGTTGAAAGCAAACGTTTTTACTTGCGCAGAAGTATATCTCTGAAAGATGTTCCAGAGGAAGCATGGATCCAATTTGCTGCGGATGATGCTTGTGATGTTTTTCTCAATGGCAAACATGCCGGCATCAACAAAACATGGACGAAAGTCAGTGTTGAAGAAGTCTCCGATTTGCTGAAAAAGGGCAATAATATTTGGGCGTTTTCTTATGATAACCACCGCAGTGCCGGGGGCGTTCTGGCGGAATTGTTTGTCAAATACAAGGATGGTTCGTGGCAGAAATTCAATACGGATGACTCTTTCAAAACAACACAAAAACCCGGAAAAAATTGGAAAACAGATATTTCCGATAACAATAAATGGGAAAAAGTTGTTTTGCAGTCTCCTCCTCCGGCAGATCCCTGGACTGTCCGGCTGCAGTATTTTGATTTTCTCAATCCGCAAAAACTGTTGAAAATAACATCATCCAAATCCCGTGTGGCTGCCGGAGAAAAAGTCCGTATCCAAATTTATTTCGAAGGGAACTACATCCGGAAAGACATGGAGTTGAATCTTTCCCTTGACAAAGGGAATACCCATCTCTGGGATGAATTTCTGCCTATTCCTGTCTCCAAATTCAAAAAAATAAACTCCAAGACATGGAAAATGGAGTTTGACTATACATTCCCCCTCTATTTGAATTCCAATCCGATGACCATGACCCTCGCTTCGGATTCCCTTTTCATCCAAAGCGGCGGAATTCCCAAATTGAATTTTGACTATCAGCAGTTGACCGGCCCGGCACCCGGTTATGAAGCAAAAACTCATACTGCGGTCAAAAGAACCCCCTATGGTCCGGCATTGTTCAAAAACGGCAAACCCTTTAACATGACCTGGGGATTGCTTACCATTGACCGCCGCGCTGATAAACGTGCCAAAATATCTGATGCAAAACTCACGGTCATGACTGTATTCGCCAGATTTTCCCGGGAAAATGATAAATTACTGAAAGAAGAATTTGACCGCTTTGTTGAAAAAGTCCGGCGGGATAATCCGGATGCCTGGATCATCGCAGATGTCTGTGTCAATCCGAGCCGTAAATGGGCAGAAGAAAACCCGGAAGAATTGTGCCGCGATGACAAAGGCAATATCCCCGGTCACAAAGTCCGGGAGTACATCGGCAGAACCTGTTATTCATTTGCTTCAGAAAAAGCATTGCATGTCATGGAAAAGCAGCTCAAAGAGGCTGTTGCCTACATTGAAAGCCGTCCTTACGCCAATCGCATCATCGGTTACCGCGTGACCGGTGGCCACACCAATGAATGGCTGGGATGGGATGCAGCCCGGGGCCGGGTCTTGGATTTTTCGATTCCCGCCCAAAAAGGTTTCAAAAAATTTGTGCAGAAACATTATCCGGAATTGAAAGATTATTCTATTCCGACACTGCGGGAACGGCAGAGAACCGGTTTTACAGATTTGCTCCCGGATCGGGAACGCTTTTTGAAAGTCATTGCTTATCATGAATTTTACAATCAAGTATTAGCTGATAAAGTTATCCGGTTATGTACGCTCGCCAAAAAACTTTTGAAGTATCAGAAAGTCGTGGGGACCTACTATGGTTACACAGTCACGCTCCACGGACCGGGCAACTCTCAAATGCGGGCGCATTACAACTTGCAGAAAGTGCTTGAATCCCGCGCCGTTGACTTCCTCTTTTCCCCGCAGGCCTATGCTGTCCGGAACCTCGGAGATACTTGCGGAGATATGAAACCATTTAAAACCATGCTGGATCATAATGTGATTCCTGTTATTGAAGATGATACCAGAACACATAACAGCGCTTACATGACTTACAGCGGCAGCTTTCAGACACTGACTGAAAAAGCCTCCATTGCCGTTATGCGCCGCAATGCCGGAATCGCCTTGAGCCGCAATCTTCCCATGTACTATTATCCCGTCGGCAACCCCTACCATTTTGATTTTCCCGCAATGAAAAACGAAATCAGCACTGTGCGGACCTTGGGCGAACACTGTTTGCTCCGCCAAACGCCCCGCAAAGCAGAAATCGCAATCGTTGTCAGCGAAGAAACCATCAAATCCATGCCGATATTTACAGCGGCAGGCAACTCCAACTGTTACGATCAGGCTTATAAAGCAGATGGAACAGTTGCCCGTTACATGACAGGCGGAAATCCGTTCTGCGGCGAAAGTTTCCTCGCCAATCTGACCCGGTATGCCCGTATCGGTGCGCCGGTCGATTATCTGCTTGCAGAAGATCTTGTCAATCATCCGGGGAATTACAAGCTCTATTTCTTCATCAACTGTTACAAGAGTTCTCCCGCTTTCCAGAAAACAGTTGAAAAGCTCCGTCAGAAAAAAAACACCCTTGTCTGGATCTCCGCCCCCGGTTACATGACCGGACGCCGCAACAGCGTGGCAGAAATGAAAAAACTGACTGCTGTTCCGTTTGAAAAAATGCCCTCCCCCACCGCGCCTTATGTCAAAATGAAAGACGGCCGGATGATGGGTTCACCCTCCATGAAACTTGATCCCATGTTCTGTGTACCCGCCTCTTTCAACGCCGAAACGCTGGGAACTTATCCCAACGGCAAACGGGCCGTTGTTTCCGCCCGCACGGGTAAAGCAACAACGGTCTACACCGGTGCTTATCAATTTGATATGAAGTTCCTGACAGAACTGGCACAAAAAGCGGGAGTGTTCCTTTATTCCACCAGTTCCGACCCCATGGAAGCCAACGAGGCACTTTTCACCCTGCATGCCCGTTTTCCCGGTAAGAAAGAGATCCGCCTGCCCCGTAAAACAACAGTTGTCGATGTCTTCAACCGCAAGATCGTTGCCCGAAACACAGACCGGTTTACTTTTGATGCCCCGCTGCATTCGAGCTGGCTGTTCTATTACGGAGATGATGCAGAAGCCCTGCTGAAAAAACTTAAAAAGGTTGTTAAATGAATTTCAATGCTAATTACTCAATGGACCGCAGACGGCGTTTTTACCGTCCGGTGGTGAAAATACTCAAAAGTTCAGGATTGGAAAAACCTGAAGTTTTGATCGGAAATAAAGAATATCAAACGGTGATTCATCATTATCCGGAAATGGCAAAACTGCTCCCGGGCGGTAAGGTTATGCTCGATTTCGGCAGCTCATTTCACGGCGGAATCAGAATCAATACCGTTGGAAAAGGCAGTTGTTTCAGAATAAAGTTCGGAGAATCCGTCAGCGAAGCCGCAGGCAGCTCCAATCAGGATTGTTCAAGAAAAGATGCTCTTGTTGAACTGCCCGTAAGCGGTATGCTTGAATACGGTAATACCGTTTTCCGTTTCGTTGAAATCACCAATGAAGGAGAAAACGCTGTTTCTCTTCTCAACGTCATCGGCGTTGCTCTTGAATGTGATCTGGATGTTACCGGCAGTTTTGAGTCTTCCGATTCCCGGCTTAATGAAATCTGGAAAACCGCCGTCCGTACCGTCCACCTCTGTATGCAGGATTATATCTATGACGGTTCAAAACGTGACCGCATTGTCTGGATGGGCGATATGCACCCTGAAGTCAAGGGTATTCTCTGCGCTTTTTCGGATACTTCCATTATCCGCGACTCCTTTGAGTTCCTCATCAATCAGGCTCCTGCAAATAAACCCATGAATCAGATTTACACTTATTCATGCTGGTTTATCATCAGCGTGTGGGATTATTTCCTCGTCTCGGGTGATAAGGCGTTTCTTTTCCGTCATGCGGATTATTTTGAACTTATGCTCAAAACATTTTCTGCTTTCATTGATGAAAACGGTTCAGAATGTATCCCTGAACGCCGCTTTCTGGATTGGCCCAATAATGACAACCTTGAGGCCAAACACGCCGGTATTCAGGCTCTTCTCTACTGGATGATGCAGGCGGGAGAAAAGATTTTAAACGCTCTGGGCAGAGATACTGCATTTCTCCGCCATGCTCAGCAGAAACTTAAAAAGCATATCCCAAATCCCTCCGGAAGAAAAGCTCCCGCTGCGCTGCTGCATCTGACGCAATTTGCAGACGGTTCCGCTGTTTTGGAAAAAGATCCGTTCAACGATGTCAGTACATTCTACGGTTATTATGTTCTTCAGGCAAAGAAAACTGTTCCTGCGCTTGACCTCATCCGCCGTTACTGGGGAGCAATGCTGGATTTCGGCGCAACAACTTTCTGGGAGGATTTTGATCTTAATTGGACACGTAATGCCAACAGAATAGACGAATATCCCATTCCCGGAAAAGATGATATCCATGCTGATTTCGGCAAATACTGCTACATCGGCTTGCGGCACAGTTTAAGTCACGGCTGGAGTTGCGGTCCTGCACCCTTTTTAAGCGAAAGAGTGCTGGGTGTCCGCTTTGTTGAACCGGGAAAAGTTGCCATTACTCCTGATATCGGCGATCTTGAATATGCAAAAGGCACAGTTCCCACGCCGCAGGGTGTCATTTCCGTTGAAGCAGATAAAAACGGATTCAAATACCATCTTCCCCCGGGCTGGGAACTTGTAAAATAATTGATATAACTTTTTCCGGGCGGATCAGATGAACCGCAGATTATTCAGAACTTTACTGTAAAGACTTGCCCCTCCCCCTCTTGAAAAAAAGAGGGGGAGGGTGTATTTTAACGAATTGATTTTTATCGGGAAAAAGATTATGAATGTGATCAATATAAAAAATTTCATTGCCGGGGAGTTTTCCGGCTGGAAAAAAGCCGAAGTTCTGTGGCTGGCGTTCTGTTGTGCGGCAGTTATTATCCTGTCGATACAAATGGGAGATAATGTAACTGGAATCATTTCAGCGGTGACGGCATCGCTGTATACCATTATTGCGGGCAAGGGAAAGGTCAGCTGTTATCTTTTCGGCATAATCAATACGATTTTGTACGGCTGGATCTCTTACAAAATGCGCCTTTACGGAGAAGTCATGCTCAACTGGGGCTGGTATCTGCCGATGATGTTCGTCGGATTTTTCTGCTGGAACAAACGTAAAACTGAAAAACAGATCATCCGCAAAACCTGTCTTTCACCGAAAGGCAGGGGAATAACTGCCGGTGCCAGTCTTGCGGGAATAGCTCTTTATACGTTGATTCTTCAAATGCTGAACGGCAGAACGCCTGTTCTGGACAGTGCGACGACGGTTCTGTCCGTAACTGCCATGATCCTCACCGTCAAACGCTGTATTGAACAGTGGGTGCTCTGGACGATTGTCAATATCCTTGCAATCGTGATGTGGCTGCAGGTCTATCTTGAAAACGGCAATTCTGCGGCGAGTCTGCTGATGTGGTGTATGGCTCTTGCCAACGGTATCATCTTTTTCATCACCTGGAGCAGGGAACTGGAACCGGAGGATCGTGAAAAATGTCAAATGGATTGACCGTCATTCTTGCCGACGGAGATTTTCCCCGGCACAGTTATCCGCTTTCGCTTCTGGAACAGGCTGAACGTATCGTTTGCTGTGACGGTGCGGCGTTGTCACTGCTCAAACAGGGACGTGAACCGGATCTTGTCGTCGGTGATCTGGACAGTCTCCCCCCGGAACTCAAAGAAAAACTTGCCGGAAAAATCGTCCATTATTCCGAACAGGAGAGCAATGATTTGAGTAAAGCTTTCCGCTGCTGTATGGAAAGAGAATGGCGCAACATCGTCATTCTCGGAGCTACGGGCAAGCGTGAAGATCACACGTTGGGCAACCTTTCTCTTCTGGCTGAGTATGCGGCAAGTGTCCCGCAGATTCGGATGGTGACCGATCACGGCGTATTTTCTGTTGCCACAGGATTTTGCCGTTATGATTGCAAACCGGGACAGCAGATTTCACTTATTGCCATTGATCCGGGAACAGAAGTGACGGCGAAAGGATTGAAATACCCTCTGGAAGAATTGCGGCTTTATATGTGGTGGCAGGGTACGCTCAATGAGGCACTCGGGGATAACTTTGAATTGCAGATCACGCCCGGATGCCGCCTGCTGGTATACCACAACTTGTAAAAAGGAATTATTTTTTTTACGGGGACTTTGGTTATTGGGTTTTATCAGGAACAGTGCGAAAAAACAAAAATCTTTGCTCCGGCGGCTCATTTCCTGTCCGCACGTTGAACAAATTGACTTGAAATAATTTCTCTTTGTATTATAATGTGCAAAGAGGAGTTTTTTTATGGAGAACGTTTTATTCTGGCTGTTGCCGGTTCTTTTTCTTTCGGGATGTTCCCCCGACAGAACGATTCCGGCTGTTGATAATTTCAATCTCAAACAATACATGGGCGTCTGGTACGAGATCGCACGCCTGCCCAACCGCTTTGAACGCGGTATGACACAGGTTTCCGCAGAATATACTCTTCTGCCCTCGGGTGAAGTGAAAATCGTCAACCGCGGTATCAAAAACGATCAGAAAAAATCCATCACCGGTATCGCAAGAGTTCCCCGCAAAGCGTGCGGTGCTGAACTGGAAGTTTCATTTTTTAAACCGTTTTTCAGCAGTTACAGAATCGTCAAACTCGGTCCGGATTACCGTTACAGCATCGTCATCGGCAGCAACCGGAAACTGCTCTGGGTCCTTGCCCGTACCCCTGCGCTCTCTCCGCAGGACCGGGCTGAAATCAAAGACTTTCTCCTGAAACACAATTTTCCCCCTGATCAACTTATCAAATCCGCTGATCTTTAAATGGGGAGCCGGAAAAAGACGCAATACTGAAGTTGTGCCTCTTTTTCTATTGTGCTTTTGCTGGCAATTGGAAGAGCCGGAAAGAAGGCTTCCTTTTCTTGTGCCTGATGGTTAATCTGAAAGCATTCTCCAACTTATCATATTTGAGCGGATAACCGTTCAAGTCTGATTTGAACAGAACAGGACTATCCGGCAATTTCCCGTGTTTCAGCCAATAATCCCGGATGTTTACAGCAGCAAGATACATTCGCTTATGATCTCTCAAACGATAAGTTTCCAACAGAATCGCATCGAGCAGACTGATTATATCATAACTGACAAAGTTGACAATACGACAGCCGAACAGCCTGTTTTTGTATTCCGGTAAGTGTTTTTGTGCCGGAAAATAATGATTAAATTCCGGAAGTTGATAGAAAACACACGCATACGCAATACTCTTACAAATCGATGTTCTGAAATATGTATAGCTGTAAAGACAAAAACGGTTTTTCAGAAAAGTTGCAATCATTTTGGGAAAAGAATTTTCCCCCAGTAACAAAAAACGGTGCATTGAATAAATCATATTTATAGGTATGGAATGTTCCCAGAACAAAGCATCTATAAATACAAACTTTTTCAATTCTGAACTGTCCGGAAGATTTTTTCCGCCAAGCAGCAGCAGTTCTTCAGAGGTCCACTCCGGATAACCCCAAAGTTTTTCAAGCGTGTTCAATCTATTAAATTCAATGCGTGATACCTGGTGTTTTTTCAAACTGAATACAGAATTTTTCAACCACTGTTCCAAACGCAATACCTGCTGATTGGTCTTTTGAACCAATTTTTTATCACAAGGGAATGCTTGAATTTTCAATAACAGATATTTTGATGCAGTTTCAAAACATCGAACATCAGGAAATTCCATTGCCCAAAGCACACTATTTCCCAGCCATCGATGGCGGAAAAATACCGCCTCTGATTTTAAAAACTGCTCAAGATATTTTATGAACTCCGGATTCTTTTTTTCAAACTCTTTAAGCGTTTTTTGAGCCTGCTGAACAGATTTGATTTCGCCCCAATCGGTCTTCGCAAAATCGGAGTAAAAAAACATTTTGCAGCCCGGAGCATCTGAATCCTTCACGCCTTCAGAATTTATTTTTTTTAAAGTTTCCATTTTAACGGGAACTCCGACTATTTTTGACAACCGTGCTTTGTGCTTTTTTATATCGCTGTTTGTTTTAATATTGCATATAATCAGCCCGACCGGGATGAGAACTGTTCCAATCAACGGAAAAAGGAATGTTCCGGAGCGGTTTTCTTTCTTCGCTATTCCGACACTTAACGCCAGAAGAAGAATACAGCATATTCCGGCAATTTCCGCATAGAAACCGAAAAGATTGAACCATAAAGTGCCGATTTTCAATTCTGCCATCAAAAATGACGGAGATACGAAATAAAATATACCGCAAAGACCGCTCAGCAATGCCGCCGCAGCAGAAAAATATCTTTTCCCGGAAATAAATGCCGGCAGCAGAAAAAATCCTGCAAAAGGAAACAATACCGCACCAGTCCATGCAATGACAGATTGTTTCGGAGTTTCTCCGTAACAAGCCATGATTTCTTTCAGGGTACGGGCAAAGCGGCTGATGCCATAGAACAATATTGCCGCCGGTAAAAGCAGACCTGCGGCAAGCGTGAAACAAAATTCTATCCGGCTTAATTCAAGTTTCTGCCAGAAATAAAATGCAAAATAAGTGCTTGCCGGGGCAAGAGCAACAGCAAAAGCAATCCAGCACAAGCCGTTGACAGCACTTCCGCCGGGTATGGCTGATTTTTTTAAATTCATAAGTGTATCTCCTTGATATCAGGAACAAATATAACTCCAAAGACAAAAAGTTGCAAATTAAAAAAAACTATTTCTTTTTTCTACATAGAAATAAATGTAAATGATAGTTTTGTCTATATTCAATTCCCTTGATATAAAAGCTCTACCTTCCATTGAATCCAAAGACTGCCATTAGAACTTTTATTACCAAAGGTTTGGTTTACAGCTTTTTGAATTTCCTCCTCAAGTTGTTTTATTTTGTCAACATATTCATCAACAGTTTTTATCAGTTTTTCTGCATCAGTTAAAACTGTCAGATTGTATTTGATGTAATCTTCAGCACCGGGAGGCGCAAACTCTGCAATTTCTTTTAATATTTGGGACAATACGCCCAGAGCGATTACATCATCGCGGAATCTTTTACGGGCTTCCACGTCAGATGAAAAATTGTTCATTATCCGGACCTGATCGGAACGGTTTCGCACAGTGGAAAAAATATGCTGTATTATGTCCATGATTTTATTTGCAATATCAATTCCTCGTTTCACTTGTTTCAGAAGCGGAATTGCGCGTCTGATTTTATCCAACAGCGGAACACTTCCCTGTCTATTAAGGTAACTTGTCCATTCTCCGACTGAAAATACACGTCTGATGGCAAGGCTCCGGCTTGTTTTGACATAATTTTCGCGCAACACTTGTGCCGCCGCGGAATTTTTATCCATTTGCTGATTTTCCAACAGCGGGATAAATTTTTCCAAAGCGTTAAACACATTGTCAAAATCTGTGACTTGTTCATATATATACAGCGGCAGATTGGCGATTTGCCGCTTGAACTCCTTGATCAGGTCATTGTTTTGGTCTTCAGCCATTTTATTTCCTTTCCCGGTTCAGCATTGTTTTACTCATAGCGGAAAAGAATGCCGCTATTGTCAGGATAGGCGCGAAAGTACAGCGTAATCAAATGATCTCCGCCGTAAGTCGGCACATACTCCATATCAGGCAGCAGAATCGCAACGGGAAAAATCAACTGTTTTTCATTTTCGTTTTCAGTGATCGGCGTAAAACGCAGTTCCTTGCGTTTATCCGGTGCGTTGATGTGCATGGAACGCCGGAATTGTGAAATCAAAGTCAGGCAGGTTTCAATGTTTTTTGTCCGGATAACAATTTCTGCCTGATTCTCTTCAAGCTGCTGATAAACGGCATCGATTCCGTGATTTTCCCAGATATGCGATTCCTTGAGACGGTTCTCAATTTCAATACGGGGCTGCTCCGCAAGTGGACCGAAGTTTATTTCTCCGAATGAAACGGCGTAAGGATACTTCTTGATAAATGCCAATGCTGTGTCTTTCATGGTGATTCCTTTCTTTTCTGCCGGAGAACTCCTTCCCGGCGGGTGAAATTTTGTTAAAAATGCTCCTCTTCACACCTGACACACTTCGTCACCCTCTTTTTGTGCAAAAAAATCATTCAGACATCTTCAGCCGTATGTAATCAAAGGGAACTCAGACGAAAAATAATAAAGCAATATATATATACATTTTCATCAGGTTTTTAATTTGCGTAACCATGGTTTTTATGTTTCCTGTGTTGACTTTTTCTCCTTTTAACGTTATATTGTGAAAGGCTCTGTTCCCTATACAGGTAGATATTGCCGATAGGGTACTGTCCTTAACTTTAAAAATACCTCGCTTTTCTTGAAAAGGGTTTCCGCCTTTGCACAAGGCTACGGCGGACAAGGGGAAAGAAAATATACCGAAGCCGACGTTTCGGCCTTTTCTCGTGAAAAGAAGTTTTCCCCTTCCCCAAGAACCATCTACCCTTGTCGGGAACAGCGCGTTGTGAAAAAGGGAAAAATCATGGGAAATCTTTATATTGTAAGCACGCCGATCGGAAATATGGAAGATCTGACTCTGCGTGCCTTGCGTATTCTCAAAGAGGCGGATATTATTGCCGCTGAGGATACAAGACATACTCGGCAGCTGTTGAGCCACTTTGAAATTCACGGCAAACAGTTGGTCAGCTGCCACGCATTCAACGAACACGGAAAAGTTGCGGAACTCGTCGAACAGGTCAAAAACGGTTTATCCGTCGCACTTGTTTCAGATGCCGGTACGCCCTCGGTTGCCGATCCCGGGTTTCTGCTGGTAAGAACAGCAGTAGAGCAGGGCGTTGAACCGACGGTCATCCCCGGCGTTTCAGCGTTGACTTTTGCAGTAACAGCATCGGCACTGCCGGTGGATAAATTTGCCTTCCGTGCTTTTGCGCCCGTCAAATCCGGACAGAAAGATAAATTTTTGCGTGAAATGCTCGACTCCGGCATGACGAACTTCTTTTTTGAATCCCCCTACCGGATCAGCAAAACGCTTGCCGCTATCGCCGAAATTGCCCCGGACTGCCGTCTGGCTCTCATCAGAGAGGCAACAAAATTCCACGAAGAAATCATTCGCGGAAGTGCTGCTGAACTTGCCGCCTTGAAACGGGAGTGGAAGGGCGAATTTGTCATCGGTTTGAACAACTCCCTGAAAAAGGGAGACGCTGTTTCAGGTGAACAAGAGTGAGTGATATCACACAACTTCAGGGAGATATCGTTGCCGGATTCAAAATGCTCCGTCTGCTGGGACGGGGCGGCAACGGCGCGGTATATCTTGCCCGTCAACTGAGTGTGGATAAAATTGCCGCCTGCAAAATATTGTTTCCCCATCTGGTCAGCGATCCTGTTTATATCAAAAACTTTGTCCACGAAGCACGTCTGGCGGCGCGCCTGGAACACCCCAATATCATTCAGGCGCTGGATGTCGGATGTGACGGCAATTTATCTTACTTCATTATGGAGTATGTGCCGGGAAAGTCTCTTGAAAAAATCCGTACAACTGAACCTGAACGTATCACCCTGCCTTTTCTGCTGGATATTTCAATTGCCCTCGCCGGTGCGCTGGACCATGCCTGGAAGAAATTTCATGTTTTTCACGGAGATATCAAGCCCGATAATCTGCTGATCCGCGACGGGGACGGCATTCTCAAACTTGCCGACCTGGGACTGGCAAAAATCGTCGGCAAAGATGACCTTGCCACGGATATTATGGCAACACCGCTTTACGCCTCCCCTGAAGTCATTCTCGCCGATGCTTCCAATATCGGTATCAAAAGCGATATTTACAGTTTCGGTATCATGCTTTATGAACTTCTGACGGGGAAAGCACCGTTCCGCGGAAATGTTGAAAGTGTTCTGCGCCAGCATGTTGATAAGGACCCTGTGCCGCTTGAAAAAGCAAGCCCCGGTCTTGACAGGGAACTTGCCGCATTCATCAACAGGATGATTGCAAAAGCGCCTGCCGACCGTCCGCATGACTGGGAAGAAATAAAAAACGTTCTTCAGCAGATACGCGCTCGGACTCCCGACAGCGGAAAAAGTAAAAGTTCCCGCCGTATTCCCGGAAAACAGGTTCTTTCTCTGATTCTTTCAATCATCTTTCTGATTCTGGCGGCAGGTATCGCCTTTGCTGTGTTCAAACTTTTTTAAAAACGGTTTCTTATGAAAAAAATTTTTCTTCTGTTTTTTTGTTGTTCTTTTCTTGCAAGTGGTTTTGAACTGCCGTTGAAAACCGGCAAACTCCGCAACAGCAAAGGATTCTGGAATCCGCCGGAGCTTTCTGCGGTAAATCCCTCCCGCTCGGCAGAGCTGTTTTTTGCTTTTGACAAAGTAAAAGATTTTTCAAAATTCAACCGGGCGGAAATAGAAATAACGCCTCTTG
>JAZQYS010000165.1:0-10494 GCA_045633645.1 Victivallaceae bacterium
GGTATCCACGTTGATAATGTTTCTCTTGTTATCAATTATGATCTTCCTGAACGCGCCGAAGATTACATCCACCGTATCGGCAGAACCGGACGCGCCGGTCACACCGGCAAAGCCATCAGTTTCCTCTGCGAATACGGCGCCTATTATCTCCCCGCCATCGAAGAACTCCTCGGTACCACCTTCTCCAGCCAACCCGCTTTTTTTTCGGAAGAAAAAAAAGCTTAGCAAAAAAAAGCGCGTAGCGGTCGGGTGCGTTGCCCGACCGTTTAAGGGGAGTGCCCCTTAAAAATCCCCCACAGATTTATCCGTGGGTCATTTCGGAAGAAAAAAGCTCAGGCAGAAACGTCGGCTCCGGTCTCACGCCGCCTTGCCCTTCGGGGGCGGCGGCGGATTCGCAAATAAACTGCAAGGGTATGCAAGTATTACCTCATAGGTAATTTGTCGCCTGAGCCATACCAAGCAACGGCACAGCAAACCCACGGGGTATCACATGACGCCCCTATACCCCTCTCATAATTCTCATAATTCTCATAATTCTCATGCAAACGTCACGCCAACGCTGACAGCATACCACCGTTGCCATCACTCCGACTTTAAAGCACCCCTTGCATTTTTTTGTATTATGTGCTAAATTAATAAGGGTTTAAAACTTTTGGTGTAACGTTAAATCAACTTTTAAAACAACTTTATGGCAGCTAATTTAACCGATGTTGCGCGTATGGCAGGCGTATCTCCGACGCTTGTTTCCGGCTATATCAACCGCCGGAAAGAGGTTCGTATGTCGGATTCAACACGTTTGCGCATAGAAAATGCCCTGCGTGAACTGGATTATCACCCAAACCGTTTCGCGCGCAAACTCAGAACCGGCAAGAGTCATTTAATCGGTGTCTGCGGACTTGCGGGTAATGAAGTCGGTACTGCCGAAAGACGTTTTCTGACAAATTCCCTTGAAAAAAAAGGCTACCGTATGATGCAGGGTTCAAGTTCCGGAGATGAAAAACTCCTGCGCGAAGAGGTCCTTGATTTGCTCAGTCACGGCTGCGACGGGTTGATTTTGCGTTTAAGTCCGATGTCAGAAGAATTTGCCGGTTTTGTCAACTCTTTAGAGTGCCCTGTTGTGTGCATAACGCACCCCGATTTCCCTGAAATCATCAAAGACAAAACCGTTTCTTACGATAATGCCGCAGGTATCCATGCGGCAATGGCTCATCTCCGCAGTCTGGGACACGAACACGTTCTGCTGGCGGCGAAATACTGGAGCGCATTTTCTTCCGGTCCCCGCGCCGCCGCCTTCAGGACATATCCCAATTTTTCTGAAGACAGAATCAGGTGTTTCAATTCCCTTGACGATATCACGCCGGAGCGTGTGCTTGAAATAAAAAAGGCTCTTCCGCAATGTACTGCCTGGATTTGTCTTAATGATATGACAGCATTAAAGGTCATTCAGTGCTGCAAAGAAGCAGGTATACAAATCCCGCAGGATCTTTCCATCATCGGTTCCGACGACTGCGAAGCAGCAAAAGTGGCAACGCCGGCGCTGACGTCAATCCATCAGCCCTGTGAAGAGGTCTGCAAGGCAGCACTGAATCTGCTTTTCAATCAGCTGTACGGTAAAAATGAACCTTGCCGGACAATCATTCCCGCAACTTTGACAGTACGGAAAAGCTGTACAACTCCCTGTAAAACAACTTGAATTTTTCAATATATAAAGGAATAAAAAAAGAAATGAGTAAACCCAGAATTGCCATCGCAGGCTTCGGTCAGCGGGGAAAAACCTTCGTTGAACTGGCACAGAATGAAGCCGATATTGACCTGGTCGGAATCTGTGACATCAATCCGGACCGTTTGAACTGTTTTGCAAAAAAACATAACTGTACCGCGCCGCTTTTTACCGATGTTGAAAAGATGCTTGATGAAACCAAACCCGACGGTGTCGTTATCGCCGTTCCGGATTTTCAGCATGCAAAAGTTGCCGTTGCCGCTATGAAACGCGGTTGTGCTGTTCTGCTTGAAAAACCCATGTCGCAAACAGTTGAAGGCTGCCGCGAAATTATCAAATACGCCAAAGAAAGCAAGGGCGCATTGCTGGGTTTCGTTCTGCGCGGACACCCGGTATACCGCAAAGTCAAAGAACTGCTTGACGAAAAAATCATCGGTCAGATCATGAATCTTCAGGCGGATGAGGAACTTTTTGTTCTTCACGGTGCAAGTTATATGCGCCGCTGGCACCGGCACGTTGCCAACTCCGGCGGATTCATGCTCGCAAAATGCAGTCATGATATTGATATCCTCACATGGCTGATCGGTGAAAATCCCTGCAGAGTCTCATCTTTCGGTTCAATCAGTTACTTCACCAGCGATAAACTGAAACATGAATTCTGTTCAGAGTGTCCCGACAAGGACTGCCGTTTCCGTTTTGCCGGTGAAATGGTTTACATGACCGATGAAGAAAAGGCCAATCCCTCCAAATACGGTTTTGACCGCTGCGTTTATACAAAAGACAAAGATGTGATTGATCATCAGGTGGTCAGCTTTGAGTTCCCCTCCGGAATTACGGCGTCGTTCTCTCTGGATCTTTTTGCCCCTGTTCCGAAACGGACTCTTAAAATCATCGGCTCCACCGGATACATTGAAGCAGATTCCAAAGAATTCACCGTCAAAGTTGCCTTCTCAGACGGCAGAGAACCGCTTCAATTTCAGCTCACGCAGGAAAATTCCAGCGGTCACGGCGGTAGCGATTTGACCCTGTTCCGCAACTTTATCCGGATGGCTTCAGGCCAAGAAGTCAAAAAAGCCGGTGTTGAAGCAGGACTTGCCTCAACCGTGATCGGCACCGCCATCGAAGAAGCAAGACGTGACCGCAAAGTGGTGGAAATCCCGGCAGAGGCATACGAAGGATGAATATGAAAAACTGTTTCGCTACTTTTATTTTACTCTGCAGTGCGGCACTTTCTGCACAAGTTGTACTCAAAGCAGATTTTGAGCGCAACACAGGGTATCTGTACTCAAAAGGCGGCAGCGTCAAAGCCGTTCCCGCTTCCAACGCCAAAAGCGGAAAAAAAGTTCTCTCTTTCAAAGCCGGAAACAAAGAAACCGTTTTGACCAGCGGAACAATGATGAGTTCCCAGTTTGCCTCTCCCGTTGTGCGCCTGACGTTCTTCGCAAGGGGAAAAGGAAGCATTTCTCCGGGACTTTCTGACGGTATTTATCTTGGAAAAGGAAAATACAAATATAAAACCTATGACAGCAAAGAAAAAATCACCCTCTCCGATCAATGGCAGAAGATATCTTTTGAAAAGGATTTCAAAGGAACTGCCCCCGTGGGTGTCTATGTCAGAATCCGTTTAAGTGCCGCAGGTGTTGCAGAAATTGACAATCTGGTCCTTGAAACCATAGAGAACAAATCCGTCAAAATTTCAGCAGCAAGCAAGGGAAGCATTCTCAAAGCAGGAACTCCCCTGCCCGCAGATCAATTCAAAACCACGCCCTCCGGTGTTGAAGTAACCAAACTCTTCATTGCGCCGGACCGTTCATTTTCAGAGAAATCCCCTGTCCGTACCGTTCCCGGACTTTACCGTACAGCGGCAACCGTCCAGGGAAATACGGCTGAAATCCTCTATTCCGTACTGCCCGCAGAACAGTATGAAAAAACGGATAAAGCGGCAAAAAACATCAAACTTGAGAAAAAAATCAATATTCTCATTCTGGGAGACAGCATCCACGACCGCAACCGCGGACGCAACACCGCAGATAAACTGCTTTTCTGGTTCAACAAATACAATCCCGGAAAAGTTGAAATCCGCAATGCCGCCGTGTCGGGAGATTACATCACCCTCATTGAATCACGTCTCAACGGCAAGGCGCGCAAGCATGAAGTAAGAAAGTATGCCAATCTCTTTAACAAACCTTATCAGTTGATTTTCATTGCCGTCGGCAGCAACGACAACCGCACATGGCGCAAAGATGATTACAAAAAGCCGTTGGTTCCCTTTGCTGAACAGACCGCCTCAATGACAAGAGTCATCAAGTTTTTAAAAGAACGTAATCCGCAGGCAAGAATCATTCTGCTTTCTCCGGTTTCCGCACACGAAGCCTATCAGGAAAAACGCGCCGCAAATGCAGCAAAGCGCAATCAGCCTTATGTCAAATTCGGAGATCCCGCCCTCACTGCACAGGGTATCGCAGCCCAGAAAAAAGCGGCAAAAACTGCCGGAGCAGAATATTTTGATTACTATGAAGATATGCGGAAAACCTGCGACGCTGCTTTCTTTGCCCGCAATGACGTCATTCATCTTGACGAAAAGGGTTTCAGTTATCTTGCTCAAAAAATTCTTGAATATTTAGCCAACAAACAGGAAGGATTTCAAAAATGAAAAAGAAAATGTTCTTTACCCTGATTGAACTCTTGGTCGTGATTGCCATTATTGCCATACTTGCGGCAATGCTCATGCCTGCGCTGCAGCAGGCAAGAGAAAGCGGACGCACCGCCAGCTGTCAGAACAATTTGAAACAGTTCGGCAGCGCCTTTGCCCAATATGTCGATACTTTTAACGATATGTTTCCGCCGTATATGGTGGTTAAAGCCGACGGCAGCGAAGCCGTCAACAAAAACAAATGGAATTGGGCGGCTGTTTTGCAGATGCAGAAACTGGTGACTGGCGACTTGTGGAAGTGTCCGACGGCAAAAGCCTCAAACCCCAGCGAATATTATATGCGCGATTTGAGTGAAAAGGGTCCCTGGGCTGTGCATCTTGCGATGGGTTCCGGCTACAATCTTGCCAGCTGGACTTATGTCGGTTACGGTTACAACTCCGCCTTTGTCGGTACCCGCGAAAAGGTTCCCGGCTGGTACAAATCCGGCGCCGCCGGACGTTTCACCCCGGTCAAAATTACCGAAATGAAAAAGTCATCAAAATGTCTGATTCTGACAGAAACCAACGGCAAGGATGCCAACAGCTACATCATGCGTGATGATACGATGGGACGTATCGGCGCATGGCACAAGGAAAACAGCAATCAGTTGTATGCGGATTTTCATGTGGCTGTTCAGCGTGCGCCCCGTACTTATCTGGATTCCACGGTTGTTCCGACCAGTGATCCGGCCTCTCCCTGGCTGTGGAAGTAAAAAATCATGATAACGAAATTTGAAGTCTTTTTATGTACGGCAATTTTTGCCGTCGGCGTGATACTCCTGACAGGTGCCCTGCCGCAGGATAAAGCCGCTGTCATCTGCAGCAGCAATTTAAAAAAACTCTCTCAGGCGGTCCACGCTTATACTGAAGTTTATGATGGTTTTCTGCCGCCGCTGATTGTAAGAAATGCACGCTGGGAGTTCTGGATGAGCAGGATTCTCCCCTTCACAAAGGATGCACGCAATTTTTACTGTCCCGCCAATGTGCGCGCACAGAAAATCCTTGCTGATGAAACCGATGGAGAACGCGATCTTCTGCCGGCGGTCTTTGACATCGGTTCAACCGCCTACGGTATGAACACCTATTTAAGCAGCGACGGAAGCAAACGCGCCCGCTGGCGCAAATTAAGTGAAGCCGCCACCCCGGCTTATACCATCTGCATCGGCGACTCTGCGTTAAAAAGAGGTTATTCCCTGCGCCCGGTCAAAGCCTGCTGGCAATCTGATTACGGTCCGGTTCACAAGCTGGGCGTTTCCATGTATACATTCCTTGACGGACATGTTGAAAGTTTCACAAAATCCACCCTGGGACTTGCAGAATCCTTTGACGGATGGAAAAAAGATATCAAACGCTGGAAAAATTGGAAAGGTCAATAATGAAAAAATTTACTGTTCTGGTACTTGCCGCGCTGGCATTTCAGCTTGCCGCGCTGGAGTTGAAAATCGAAAAATCGCAAACACGCATTCTCCCCGGGAAAACCAAAGTCAGCTGGAACTCCGGAATTCTCGTTCCCTGCATGACCACGGGACCCAAAGGGAAAATCCAAAAGTTTGCCTTCAAAAACGGAAAAGTCTCCACCAAAGACTGGGATTGGTCCATCTCCGCAAAAAAACGCCGTCATCTTGTGGAAATCACTTCAGTCATCACCAATAAATCCGGCAAAGAACTCTGGATTGAACCCGAACTGCGTGTCGCCGCTGAAAAGGGAAAATTCCTGAACTTCTGGGATGGTTTCAATGTGGTGAAAAAAATCGAAAAAACACCGCTTCTGCGCCGCACGACCAAAAGTAAATTTGAAAAAAATGTGGGCGCATCCATGATGCCGTTCCCCGTCGCAGCGGCGTTCACCGAACAGGACAGCGTTTTTCTCGGCGGTGCGCTGTTTGACCCGATCAGTTTCAATGCGTCAGGATTTTATCCCCAAAGCAGAGAATTGGCATTCTCTTACCGTTTTGTGCTTGCGCCCAAAAAGAAAATCACTTTCCGTATGTTCCTCGGAACCGGCAGCACAACCTACGGCGAAAGAGAAGGACTGGTTCAGAAATACTACGAATCCCTGCCCGAACTCTGGACTTCTGATCAGGAAAATCCCTACATTTGGGGAAACTACTCTCACTATCAATCATGGTGGCTCAAACCCGACGCTGAATTGATGCGCCGCAGATATGCCACGATCGAATGGTGTTACTGTCCCTTCCGCCGTTCCGGAGATATCTACGGATACGATGAACTCTCTGATTACAAGATGTTCAGCAGACCCCGCAACGTTCCCAAGATGGGCGGCGTCATGGTCGATGCCGGAAAAATGACCAATGCACAGTACCGCAAGATCCGCAAAGAGCGTTTTGATAAATTTGCCCGCAAATTCGGCTGGATGTTCTACAACAGCTGCGGCGGTGTGTGGTGCGAAATCACGCTGGCTCAGCAGAAATTCCCGGATTCCATCAACGATGATGCTGATGTACCGCGTATCCTCACCACCTGGAGTACCGCTTACGACAAAGAAATCAGAACTTTCCCTTACGGAACAAGTTATCAGAAGTTCTTTGAACAGTCTGTCCGTGATACCGCAAAAGAAATCGATCTGCCCGGCTTCGCTTTTGACTGCGGTTACGGCGGCGCATTCTACCGGGGCCCTGCGGTCAACAAGGATATTCCCGGCGTGGCATGGGACGAAAAGGGTAAATTTATTGAACAGGCTGTGGCGATCAACCACCAGGTCGATGTTGCCCGTTCCATCAGGGGAAAGAACGGCAAACCGCTGACCGTCTGGACCAACGGTTATCTCAAAGGTGACCGCAATGAAATCGAAGCAAGTTACCGCTATCACGGCAGATTTATGCGCAATATGCCGCTGTGGCGTTACTGGGTGGGTTCCAAACCCGGCAACATCAGCGGACACTTTTCTTTCAATCTTCTTTTCCCCGACTGGCGCAACAAAACGCCGCAGGAGTTAAGTGATGCTCTCGCCAAAGTTGCCGATTACACGATGCTGAGTGCATTCAAACACGGTCTTTTTTATGACTTTGTTCAGATGAACGGCAATCCGGTACTCGCCTACATCATGCCCGAATTGCAGGAGTGTGTCCGCACCGGATGGCAGGCAACTGTCCCCATGGTCACCCGTCCAGCCGATCTGCGGATTCCCTTCAAGAGCCGCTACGGCAGAGGTATTCAGACGATTTTCTATGCAGGCAATTCCGCCCCTGCTCCCGTCAGGGGAGAACTGCTTTTTGACAATGCTACTCTGGACGGAAAGAGCAAAACTTATCTCTATTTGCGCCACAGCCGCGAAAATTCTGCAACATTAAACCGCATTGAAAAGAATTTCACCGCTGTTTCCGCAACCATTCCCAGCCGCACGCCGGAACTTTTCCGCGCCGTCGCCGGTATTGATGCGCCTGAAAAACTGCAGGTTGATGTTTCAGCTGTGCGTCTGTTGCATAAACACACGATCACTTTGACATTCAAGGGAACCGGCTTCACTTCAGCCGTTGAGACCCGCAAACTCAGAGGATTCAAAAATGCCGAAATCACTCTCGACGGCAAAAAGGTCAGAGAAAATCAGAAACTTTCCTTCAAAGACGGCAGCAAACTGGTTCTGACATACAAATCTTTGAACTTCCGCAGTCCGGCTTCTGCAATCAAGAGTTTCTTTGTCGGCAGCAGACACACAAAACAGGCAAACTTCAAAATTTATGCTCCCGCAGAGGCTAAAGCTCAGGCGGAACGTTTTGTCAAATATTTTGAATTCCTCAAAGAAAGAAAAGTTTTCCGCAAAAACTCCGCAGTTCCGCAAATTGTCATCACCGGCAAGCCCAAATTTGAAAAGGGTGCGATTCTGCTCTTCTGCAGAACAAAGGGCGTTTCCGGAGCGGGCAGACAGTCCGGCGCATTGGCTGTCTGGGCGGCAACTCCTGAGAAACTTGAGCAGAATGTCACAGAACTCTTCCGCGTGATGGATGAACTCTTTGTCTACCATCACCCCTTTGTTCAGACGATGGGACTCTCACGGGAACCGCTGCTCTACGCCAAACTTTACGGCAAAAATCTGCCGTATAAAAAATTCTGGGGAGAATACAAATAATGAAAAGTTATCTTCTGCTTTTTCTTGCAACATGCAGTTCCCTGTTTGCTGCCCCCTCTCTTGAAAACACGCAGCTTTCAGGTCAGAAAGCACTTGTATTGGGCAACAAATATCTGAAAGCCACCGCTGTTCCCGGCACAATGGGTGCTATTGCCAAACTGCGCTGGTTACCGGGAAACAGCGAGATTTTCGAGGAATACCAATACAACTGCACGTCAATCAACGAACTGCTGCCGGAACAGAAATCCGTTTCCGTCTGGGGCAACAGAACTCTCATCTGGAACGGAACTGTTCTTTTTTATCAGCCGTTGGCGAACGTTACTGCCCAAGCGGATAAAAATGCCGTACAGCTGAAAATGAGCGGTAAATTCATCGGCGGTCTGCCGGTTGAAATGACCAGAGTCATCACGCTTGAAAAAGATACCGCTCTTCTCAAAATCGCGGTCACGATTTCAAACTTCGGCAAGCAGGATCAGGAAATCCGTCTGTGGGAACACCTTGTTCCCAATCCGGAAGGGTGTGTTCCGGATGTTTCCCTGATTGCCGGTCCGGGAATCCGCCGCATCGGACGTTATCAGGATACAGAAAAGCATAAACACGCCTTCCTGACCGATACGTTCAAAGACGGCAATCCCAACCGTTACATCGTCCCCGGTTCCGGCTGGATTGCCGCTACCGGCGGTAAGACCCCTCTGACCATCGTATTGCGGACGGATGAAAAAAATCTGGCGGAAGACGGCGTTTTCTACACGCATAAAAATGCCGTCCACAAACTGCATACGGTTGAAATTCTTCTGAAAAGAATCACCCTTGCCCCCGGCAAAAGCAAAACCGTTGAGCTTGAAATGGGCGTATTGAGCCATTTGAAAACATTGCGTTACATGACAAAAAATTACGGCTTTGACTTTGAGCACAAGGGAAATACGCTTGTCTGGCACGCTTCAGCTCTCCGCAATATGCCTGCAAAGAAAATCGTTTTCAAGCTCGGCAGCGTGCAAAAGGAGTTCACTATTCCTGCCCTTGTTCCCGGAAAAAGTGCTTCAGGAAAAATCACCGGTATTCCCGCTTTCGGCAGCAATTCACCGGAATTTACGGAGAAATAAATGTCTGACTTGATTGCAGAAGATATCCGTTCAAGGATGATTTATGATGAAAGCAAGGTGCCGGAATACACCCTGCCCGACCCGGTACAGGGTATTTCTTCACCTATTGACTGGTACCGCAGGCGTTCTGAACTGCTCAAACAGTTTTCACAAACCATGTACGGCGATATCCTGCCCCGTCCGCAGGAAATGAAAATCCGGCTCCTTGAATCGGGAAGTGCCTTTGATAATCTGGCTGAACGCAGGCAGTATCTTGTCAGTTGTCAAAACAACGGTCAGAGTATTTCGTTCACGCTTCTGCTTTATCTGCCGACTCAAAGAAAAGGAAAAGTCCCCGCTTTTCTCGGACTTAATTTCAGAGGAAATCACGCTGTTTCAAGCGATGAAAACGTCTTTCCGGCGCGTCCCTCTTTATTGGAAACCAGAGGCGTTTCCCGTCCGATTGCCGATTTGGAAAACGATCCGCGCAACTCCCAGTGTGAACGCTTTTCTTTTGAAGAAGTCCTCAAGAGAGGATATGCTTCAGCAACAGTCTTTTACAACGATATCTTCCCCGATCACCGGGAGGGATTTTCTGACAGTGCTTTAAAACTTTTTTACCCTGAAGAAGTTTTGAAAAATCCCCCCAAACATACTTTCGGAGCCATTTCCGCCTGGGCATGGGGACTCTCCCGCGCTCTGGACTGTCTGGAAACAATTCCTGAAATCAACGCTCAGAAAGTTGCGCTGCACGGTCACTCCCGTCTGGGCAAAACCGCCCTCTGGGCGGGTGCCTGCGATCAGCGTTTTGCCCTGGTGATTTCAAACTGTTCCGGAGAAGGCGGCGCCGCCCTCTCCCGCCGTTGTTTCGGCGAAAACTGGGAGTGGCTCCTGCATTGGCGCACCTACTGGT
>JAZQYS010000166.1:0-9554 GCA_045633645.1 Victivallaceae bacterium
CACGTCTGCTTACTTACTCTCCGCAGCTGGATGTAACGTTAGTGCACGGAGAAGACTTGCGCAACGGTAAACTCAAAGATTTTGAACTCCTGGTCATGCCGGGCGGTTCCAGCAAAACGCAGATGATTTCAATGGGTGAAAAGGGTGTGGAGGCACTGCGTGAGTTTGTCCGCAACGGCGGTTCTTATGTCGGCGTCTGTGCCGGATTCCACATTGCACTCAACCGCAAGGAACGCGCCCGTCTTCTGCCCTACACTTATGTTCCGGAAGCCGTCGGTTACAAAGCCAATGTGTTTATGGATCTTTCGGATGACGGCGCCAGGGTTCTGGATGTAAAGGCAGGACGGTATCTTGTAACTTACTCCCGCGGTCCCATCGCAAAAACTGAACAGTGGGAGCAGGGCAAATGCCGGACTCTTGCACTTTATAAAAGCGCCGTCGGACCGGTTAACCGTGTCGGCAAAAGCTTCTTCAATACGCCTGCTTTGATTTACGGAAATTTCGGCAAAGGCAAAGTTATTGCCACAAGTTTTCACCCCGAATACCGTATGGAAACTTACGATTTGCTGTACGGTTGCGTATATGCTGTGACCGGAAAAAAAATGACGCCGGTCTTTCCCGAAAGAAATTTTCATCCCTACCGGGTACTTTATTACAGCGGAATTGCCACGGCAAGGGGCAACCGCTTTGCAATCAGAGATATTCTTGAACTTGAAAAGTCTCCTGATATTGCCGTTAATTTCAGCTTGAGTCTTGCTTCTCTTGACAGTTCGGATATTGTGGTTCTGCCTGAGGGAAAAAAGAATGCCCTGCAGGATCTTAAAAAATCTGAATGGCTTGGCATTTTGCAGAAATTTATGGATAAAGGCGGCAAAGTTCTCGCTGTCGGTTCCGCCTGGGATAAAATGCCCGATCACGCCAATCTTACCAGGGTTCCGGCAAAAAGTTCTCTGGTTGACGGTGTTCTGCGCGCAGCCAAAAAGTGAAAAGAATACGATGTTTTCCGCAATATGAAGAGTGAAAATGCTTGATTCATCTTCATTTCCGGTGTATTTTATAGTAAGAACTTTTTATCACAACTATCTTTAGTTTTTTTAAGGAAAAGTATTATGTCTCTGGAAAAAATTACTGAAATTTCCCGTTTTTACGGCGCTGATCCGGCTTATGTTCTTGCCGGCGGCGGAAACACCAGTTACAAGGATGAAAAATTCCTTTACGTCAAGCCCAGCGGCGTGACTCTCGCCGCCATCACCGAAAAAGATTTTGTCAAAATGGACCGCGCTGTTATCCGCGATTGTTTTGCCAGAGATTTTGATGATGTCAATGAGCGTGAAGCTTTTGTCAAACGCATGATGGCTTTTGCCGTTGTCAATGACGGCGGACGTCCCTCCGTTGAAGCCCCGCTGCATGAACTGCTGCCCTTTACTTTTGTCGTGCATCTGCATCCGGCTCTGGTCAATGGTATGACTTGTGCCAATGACGGTAAAGCATGGTGTGAAAAACTTTTCCCCGAAGCTCTCTGGGTGGATTACTGTGATCCGGGTTTCTTCCTCGCCAAACAGGTGGCTGTTTCCTGCGCTGAATACAAAAAAGCCAACGGCAAGGATGCTTCTGTGATCTTTTTGCAGAACCACGGCGTATTCGTCGGTGCCGATACCGAAGAAGAAATCAAAGCCATTTACAGCGATATGATGGCAAAAATCGCCGATGCCTGCAATGCAGCCGGTGTTGCAACTGAGCTTGAAGAAAGCACGCTTGATGTTGATTCTGTGATGGAATATGCTCCGTCTCTGCGCGGATTTATGGCTGAATCCGGCAAGGTCGCAACCGTTGTTTCAGCTGCGCCCTTTGCGATTCCGCGCGGACCGCTGACCCCTGATCACCTGGTTTATGCCAAGGCTTTCGGTGTGGTTTCAACTGCCCCCTGCAAAGAAGAAATTGATGCTTTCAAATCTGAACGCGGTTATCTTCCGCGCATGATCGAACTGCCGGGCAAGGCTGTGTTCTGTGCCGGAGCAAAGAAAACCGCTGCGGATACCGTCCTTGCTCTTGCCCGTAACGGCGCATTGATTGAACAGATTGCCAAGGCTTTCGGCGGAGTTCATTACCTGAATGATGCCCAGCGCGGATTTATTGAAAACTGGGAAGTTGAATCCTACCGTTCCAAAGTCGCCGCCGGTTCCGGTGCTGCGCTTACGGGAATGGTTGCCGTCGTCACCGGCGGTGCTCAGGGATTCGGTTACGGTATCGCTCAGGAGCTTGCTGCTCTCGGTGCAGATCTTGTGATTGCCGATATGAATGTTGAAGGCGCCCGCAAGGCTGCGGCTGAACTCGGCGCCGGTGCCGGCGGTTTCGCCGTCAACATCTCTGATGAAGCAGCGGTTGAAGCACTGGTCAAAGATATCGTCTGTGCCTACGGCGGCGTTGATCTTCTGGTTGCCAATGCCGGTGTGGTGCGTGCCGGTTCCGTCAAGGAATTTGATCTCAAGGATTGGTCATTTGTCACCAACATCAACTACAACGGTTTCTTCCTCTGCACCAAATATTTTGCCCGTGTGATGTCCAAACAGAACAAGGCAACGGGACTGTGGAGCGATATCGTTCAGGTCAACTCAAAGAGCGGACTTGCCGGTTCCAAGAACAACGGTGCTTATGCCGGAAGTAAATTCGGTACCATCGGACTGGTTCAGAGCTTTGCACTGGAACTTACCTCCGACAAAATCAAAGTCAATGCCGTTTGTCCCGGAAACTACCTGGATGGTCCGCTTTGGAGCGATCCGGTGCGCGGACTCTTTGTCCAGTACCTCGAAGCAGGAAAAGTTCCCGGAGCCAAGACTGTGGAAGATGTTCGCGCTCACTACGAGCGTCAGGTTCCCATGAACAGAGGATGTTTCCCGGCTGACGTTGCCCGCGCCATCGTCTATGCGGTCAATCAGAAATACGAAACCGGACAGGCCATTCCTGTTACCGGCGGACAGATTATGATGAATTAAAATGAAGTTCGTCAGAATCCAAACCAATGATGGAATACAGCACGGAGTCGTTGAGAACGGCTCCGTGCGTATTGTTTCGGGAGATATCTTTTCAGATTGGCAGTTCACGGGTGAAACCGTTCCTTTTGAAGCGGAAAAACTGCTTGCGCCGGTGAAGGCAGAGTCCATTCTCTGTATCGGACGCAACTATAAAGCCCACGCACTTGAGTGCGGCAACGATCTGCCCAAAAAGCCGGTGCTTTTCATCAAGGCGAACAATGCGCTCTGCGGTCCCAACGATAACGTAGTTATTCCGCAGGAACACACAGAAAAAGCGGACTACGAGGCGGAACTTGCAATCGTTATCGGTAAAGCCGCCAAGTGTGTTTCTGAAGAGGAAGCATTGGATTACGTTTTCGGCTACACCTGTGCCAATGATGTGAGTGCCCGTGATGTTCAGTATGAAAACGGACAATGGGCGCGCGGAAAATCCTTTGATACATTCTGTCCCCTCGGACCGTGGATTGAAACGCAGTTAAATCCGCTTGATCTTGAAATCACAGGAAAACGTAACGGAAAAGTGGTGCAGCACTCCCGCACATCACTTATGATTTTCTCTGTACCGTACCTGATCAGTTATCTGTCGCAGACGATGACTCTTTTGCCGGGGACGGTTATTTTAACCGGAACGCCCGAAGGGGTGGTATTGGGAATAAAAGACAATCCCGACTGGCTCAAGCCCGGAGAAACTTTCGAGGTTGAAATTGAAGGCATAGGTTGTCTCAAATCCAACTTTGTTTGAGTTGTAAAATAAAAAATGCGCTGAAACGGCTGATCGGGTTGTTTCAGCGTATTTTTTTAACCTTGCTTTTTCTTGCGGTAAACATCCGGTGTGCAGCCGTATTTTTCGGCAAAACGGCGGTAGAATGCGGATAATCCTGAAAAATTGATTTCACCTGCGATACCGCTGACACTTTCTGTACTTTCTGACAGAAGTCTTGCCGCCGCCGTTAATTTCAAATCAATCAGATATTGGACAGGTGTTACATCAAAGGTTTCTTTCCACTTTCTGAAAAAAGAGGCGCGGGAGTATCCGTGCGCACGGGCTATTTCTTCAATGTTGAAACTTTTGTTGTAATGCAGCTGAAACCAGAGCGAAATATTTTTGATTTTTTCCCTGTCGTTTCCGGAATCTTCCCGATTTTTAAAATAAAGTTCACGGAACAGTTGAAAACAAATCCAGTCGATTCTGTCAGCAACTCCCGGGGAATAAAGTTCTGTCCGCAGTTTATTGAATTCTGCAACCAGTGCCGATATCCGGGGCGTCATAGAAAAAGAGGTGCATAAATTGTCCGGAATCATTCCCAGCATTTTAAAATGTTGAAGCGTATCAGCAGAATAGGCAAAAGCAATGGTGCTGCGTGCGCCGCCGCGCCCCTGCCATACCAGGTCAGGCAATTTGCAGACAACGTTGGGGAAAGGCTGATTGCAGACTTTGCCGTTCAGGATATCCGTACAGATAGAGTCTTCAGAGGTCAAGCGGATATTGATCTCAAATCTGTCAGAAGACATTTGCCGTGTAATCCGCTTCAAGACCATGTTGCTGCAGGTATAAAGCATGACGACGCGGAATGGAAAATTTTCCTCTCTGAGGATATTTCCGATATCAAAATTGAACCATTCCATAGAAAACTCCTGTTTTTAGATAATTTAGCACAAAAAAACATTGTTTCAACTTGTTTTTTATAAAAATTGAGACGATTTTGCATTCTATGTTCCCTTGCGCAGAAAAATATTTATGGTATATTTAAAACAGGTGGGTATTGAATCCGTATCAAGGAGAGAAAAAAAGATGATTTCAGGTGGACTTCCGCTTATCAAACGCAGCAGTTTGAATCCGATTCTCAGCAAGAAAGATGTTCCTTATTCTGCTGAACTTATTTTTAATGCCGGTGTTTGTAAATTTCAGAATAAATATGTGATGTGTTTCCGCAATGATTACGGCAGTACAAAAGAGGATTTTATTGCCGGGAAAGGTCGTCTCCAAACCAATATCGGACTGGCTTTCAGCGATGACGGACTGCATTGGGAAGTTGCGCCGAAACCGGCTTTTGAGTATCACAGTGCGGACAGCCGCCGTGCTTACGATCCGCGGTTGAGTGTGATTGACGGCAGATGTTACCTGTGTTTTGCAACAGACGGTGATTGCGGTGTCTGCGGCGGAATCGCTGTGACGGATGATTTTGAACACTTTGAAATACTTCATCTTTCGGAACCGGATAACCGGAATATGGTACTTTTTCCCGAAAAAATAGACGGAAAATTTCTCCGTCTTGATCGTCCCATGCCGGTTTACGGAACGGGCGGGGAGTTCTTTGATCTCTGGCTTTCACGTTCACCTGACTGCAGATATTGGGGAGATCACAAGAGAGTTTTGCGGGCAAGGGATATTCCTTTCTGCAACTGCAAGTGCGGTCCGGCGGCACCTCCTGTAAAGACAAAAGCCGGATGGCTGACGACGTTTCATGCGGTGGAAAAACTTGAAACCAACGCCCTGAAAACATGGGAACCTGCCGGATGGAACAAATTGTATACCGCCGGAATCATGCTGCTTGATCTTGAGAATCCTGAAAAAATTCTGGGAATTGCCAAAGAGCCGTTGATTGTTCCTGAAGAAGAATATGAACATGACGGTTTCCGCGGCGGCGCAATTTTCCCCGGCGGTATGATTCTTGAAGACTCCGGTGAGGTAAAAATCTATTACGGCTCCGCCGATACCGTGGAGTGCCTGGCAACGGCTGATGTCGATGATCTTATTGCCGCCTGTCTTGCGTAAGCAAAATAAAAAAAGAAGTTGAACGCATGATTGCTGAACAGTACATATTGGATGGTCTCTGGAAACTGACTTCTCCGGAAATGCCCGGAACAGAAATTTCCATGCCTGTACCCGGAGATAATTACAGCGCCCTGCTTGCGGAAAAAATCATTCCGGATCCCTATTGGGGAACCAATGAAAAAAAGGTTCAGAAATACGCCGCTGTGCAATGGGATCTTGAACGGGATTTTGCTGTTGAAGAGGATTTTTTGAAACACAGAAAAATCTTTCTTGAACTGGAACGGCTGGATACGCTTGTTTCTGTTTTTGTCAACGGACGCAAGGTGTTAAGTTGCGACAATATGTTCTGCCGCTATCGGGCGGATATCCGTAAACATCTTGTTTCCGGAAAAAATCTCATTAAATTTGTATTTCATCCAGTCGTGCCTGAGTGTGCAAAGCGCAACCGCAAACTTCCTGTGCCTGCTCCCATGGTCGGCTGCTGTCCCACACCGCATTTGAATCTGATCCGTAAAACGCTCTGTCACGGCGGTTGGGATTGGGGGATTCAACTGCTGGTGTCGGGTATTTATTCCTCTGTCCGTCTTATCGGAGCGGATGATTTTTTGATGGAGCAACCTGAAAGCAGACAATTTTTCAAAGGCGGTAAAGTCCGTGTGGAAACGGGTGTCCGGGTCGAGGCTTTCAAAAAGTGTACCCGCAATTTTACTTTTCATTTCAACGGTGAAACAAAAAAATGTCAGGCGGAACTTGTTCCCGGATGGAATTATGTCAAAACTGAATTTCTTGTAACAGAGCCGCAGTTGTGGTGGCCCAACGGTCTGGGAGAACCGCATCTTTATCAACTTGAAGTTGGAGCTGATGGACAAGTGACAAATTCCCGTGTCGGTTTGCGTGAAATTCAAATCATCAACCGTAAGGACCGCTGGGGTAAAAGTTTTGTTTTCCGGATTAACGGTGTTGATATTTTTGCCAAAGGTGCCAACTGGATTCCGCCGGATGCTCTGCCGTCAAGACAGACGCATGAACGGTATGAAAAATTGCTTGAATCCATGCGCCTTGCAAATATGAATATGGTCCGTGTCTGGGGCGGCGGACAGTACGAGCAGGAGTGTTTCTATGACCTCTGCGATGAAAAAGGTCTGCTTGTCTGGCAGGATTTGATGTTTTCATGCTGTCTTTATCCGACAACAGCGGATTTTCTGGAAAATGTTGCAGAAGAGTTGGCATATCAGGTTCCCCGTCTGCGTAAACACGCGTCTCTTGCGCTCTGGTGCGGCGATAATGAAGTCAGCGGAGCCGTCCGCTGGCGCAGTAACGGCGAAACGGAATTGTTGGTCCGCAATCATCTGCAGTATGACCGCTTGAATCAAATGCTGACCGAAAAAGTCAATGCGCTTGATCCGGACAGGGTTTTCTGGCCGAGTTCTCCGAGTGCCGGTCCCGGTATTATCAACAACGGCTGGCGTGATGACACGCAGGGCGATATGCATTACTGGGAGGTCTGGCACGGCGGACGCGGTTTCAATGCCTACCGGACGGTGAAACCCCGTTTCTGTTCAGAATTCGGATTTGAAAGTTTCCCGTCTGTTGAAACAATCAACTCATTCTGTCCGCCGGAACAGAAAAATATTTTTTCTCCCGCGATGGATTTACACCAGAAATGTGCCAAGGGCAGCACGCCGATTCTTGCCATGTTCGGCAGTTGTTTCCGTATGCCCTCTGATTTTGATAAAACACTTTACTTGTCGCAGGTTCAGCAGGCAATCGCCATTCAGACCGGCGTTGAATTCTGGCGCAGTTCAAAACCGCGCTGCATGGGTACGCTTTTCTGGCAGCTCAATGACAACTGGCCGACGGTTTCCTGGTCGGCTCTGGAGTATTCCGGAAAGTGGAAAATGCTGATGTACCGGGCAAGACACTTTTATGCACCGGTTCTGCTTGCCGCAATTGAGGAAACGGATGAACGGACTGTTCTGACAGCTGTCAGTGATCTTCAAAAAGATGTCACATTGAATTTAACTGTCAATTTCCGGACCTTTGACGGAACTGTTGTGAAATCAGAACAACGTTCTGCTGTTTTGCCGGCAGGACGCAGTCTGAATCTGGGTACGCTTGATGTTCCGGCGGAAAATGCCGGAAATTGCGAAGAAATTTTCTGTGAAATACATTCTTCTCCTGATCCGGAAATCAATAACGGTGAAGCACTGACGTGTGTGCATTTCTTTGCGCCTGCAAAAAAATGTGAACTTGTTGATCCCGGATTGCAGATTAAAACAACTTCTGCCGGAAAAGATGAAATCGAAATTCAGCTTTCGGCTGAAAAAGCAGCCTTCCACGTTGTACTGGATACCACAGAACTTTCCGGACGGTTTTCTGATAACGACTTTGCCGTTATGCCCGGAGAAAACAAAATTATCCGTTTCTTCTCAGATTTGCCGTGTTCAGAAAAAGAATTCCGTGAAAAATTGAGCGTTACGGATCTTTACAGCTCTTATCATTGAGGTTAAATATGCTTTGGATGAATATGCCGGAAAAACTTCCGGACGGAATGGAACTTGTAACACCGTTTGAACCCGGTGAAATCGTTTGTGCTTTTCACGATATTGATGGAACACACTCCAAAATCAGAGAGTGGGTGCCGGTGATGACGCTGGTCACAGGTTGTGTTGCCGCTTACGGCATGTTCAAGGGAACTCCTGAAGAAGTTGCCGCAGCCATCCGTAAATATGAAAAAGAGAGTTTTCCCGAAGCACACCGTTTTGCGATTGAGTCTGCCGGATTATCCGCTCTGACTCAGATGGAATGGGCTTTGCGTATGGCAAGAAGGCTCAACGGAACAAGTGATGAAACCAATGAAAATATTATTTCCGCCATCTGGCAGGGAACTGAACTTTTTGATGACTCAGGCGAAAATCCCGAAGAAGTCAAGCGTCTCAAGCTTGATGCGTCATCTCTTTTTAAAGCCTACGAGATTCTGCTGCTTGAAATGGGAAGAAATAAAAATCTTGCAGCGGCAAAAAAAGATCCGGAATCCTGGCGTATCCCGGGCAGTATGGCATTTTTGCAGACATTGAACGAAAACGGTGTTGAAAATTATTTTATAACCGGAGCCGTTGTGGAGTATGACAGTTCAGGTACGCCCCGGGGAACCATGTACGAAGAAATTCAGGCTTTGGGCTATGAAACCGGTCCGGGAAAATTGATTGAAGGTTTTTGCGGTTCTTCATGGAATGAGAAACTGCCGAAAATTGAAATAATGAAACAGTTGATTCTCAGGAAAAAACTTGATCCCCGTAAAGTTCTGGTCATCGGAGACGGCCGCAGTGAAATTTTTGCCGGAAGTGAATTGGGCTGTATCACCGTCAGCCGTCTGGATGTTCAGGCGGAACGCGCCCGGGAGATCCACCGCAAACTGCAGACAAATTTGATCGTTCCGGATTTTTGCAATTTCAGTGAAGTGTTTTTTTCAAAAAAATAAAAAAGGAGATATTATGAAAGCAAAACACTTTTTCACTTTGATCGAATTGTTGGTTGTTATCGCGATCATTGCCATTCTGGCAGCAATGCTCATGCCGGCTTTGCAGAAAGCGCGTGAAAGCGGTAAAGCCAGTTTCTGCCAGAACAATTTGAAAAATGTCGGTACGGCTGGTGCAGTTTATACAGACTCCCACGATGGCTGGATCGTTCCCGGAACGATGCCGCCTTTCGGTTACAACAGCAGTCCCGACCGGAAGGGTGTCTGG
>JAZQYS010000167.1:0-8594 GCA_045633645.1 Victivallaceae bacterium
AAGATGCAGAAATTTTGTATTCTCAAGATGAATATGCAGATGATGTGCATTTTGACAATGTTCTGGTGAATGGAACATCTGTCAACAGAAAATGAAAAATAAAACTCTGCTGAAAAATTTGCAGAAAAATGAATAAGAGATTTTTATATGGAACACCTTGCCGGACAGTATTTTCTCAACAGCGATCTGCGCGCTGAGGAAATCCGTGAACAGATACAGATGCTTTGCAGCGCGGGGTACGAAAGTATCTTTCTTCATGCCCGCGCCGGACTCAAAACGCCTTATTTTTCAAAACAATGGTTTGAGGCTCTTGAAACTGCAGTTGATGAACTGATCAAAAACAACGCAAAATTTGCGATTTGGGATGAAGACAACTATCCCTCAGGCGATGCCGGAAACAGAATTTGCAACAGTTTCCCCGAACTTGCCGCAAGTTGTCTTAATTTCCGTGTCATTGAAGCAGAAAAAGATACTCCAATCCTTGAATACTTTTCTGTCAACGGTGCTTTCTGCGGATGTTTTGCAGTGTATCCCAATGGCGAAATTTCAGATATATCCGACCATTGCGGCACTTTGAGAAGCAAATGGAATCCCGCTTTTATCAACATAACAGCCTATTCCCCTTTCGGACAGCTTCCCCTGCCCCACAGACGCCGTTCGATGGATACCCCCCGTTTTGCGCTTTCCTGGACTCCGGATAAAAAATGTAAAATTGTAACTTTTGAAATTCTCCGCAGTTCTCCCGGCAGGCATTGCAGCGATTTATTGAATGCAGAAACAACTCAAGTCCTGCTTGATATCATCCACGCAGAATACGAACGCCGTTTCGGTCAGAAAATGAAATATTGTTCCGCTTCGTTTATGGATGAACCAAGTCCGGCAGGCATTTATCCCTGGACACGCAGTCTGCCTGAAGAGTTTTTCAAAGATCACAATTGCGAATTATTACCTAATCTGCCGCACCTTGTGATGGATATCACACCTGCGTCTCCCTGCATAAGAAACGATTACCGCAAGACACTTCACCGCCTGCTCTGTCAAAATTATCTTGAACCGGTCAAAAAATGGCTCAATGAACGCAATATCGCAAGTGCCGGCCACCTGACACGTTCAGAATACCTTTCCTGGTCAGGTCATCTCTGGCCCAACGAGTTGCGCTGTTTCAAACACTTTGATATTCCCTGCTGCGATCCCCTCGGTGCCGGTACCGGCAAACCCGGAAGCATTGCACATCATATCGGAATCAAAGCCGTCTCTTCCGCAGCACGTCTTTTCAAAAAAAGAGCAGCCGGTGCCGATGCTTTCGCCGTCGGCGGAGACACAATCTCTCTGCGCGATTTGAAATTCATGCTCAACTATCATCTGGTCATGGGCATTACCTGGTTCAATGTCCACGGATTATATTATACCCTTGACGGAGAACGCCGCGACGAAGCGCCGCCCTCGCTCTTTTATCAGCACTCCCAATGGCCGCACATGAAAACATTTCTGTCTTATCTCAAGCAGCGCTGTGCGGAACTTGACGGAGAACATCAAACCAATCTTGCTTTTCTTTATCCGTCAAGTGCTTTGCAGTGCCGTCTGCCGGCGTCTCCGGCTCCTGATGAGAAACTCCATAAAACAGCAGAGGCACTTTTATCTCAGCAAAGAGATTTTGAGTTGATTGATGAAGAAACGCTTTCAGAACAAACGCCAGCTGATTTTGCCGTATTGCGTCCGTATTTTATCGTTGCGCACGCTGCTTTCATTGAGAAAAAAACTGCCGTATGGCTTGAAAAATATGTTTCCTGCGGCGGACAACTTTTTGTTGCGGGCGTTACACCGGAGCTTATTGTTTCTCCCGGCACCGTCTCAAAAGAAATTTGGAGTTTTTCAGAAAAATACAAAAATGAGGATTTTATCACCGCTATCCCTGCCCCCGATATTCAAGGGGAACAAAAAGAAAATATCCTGATCAGAAAAATCCGCCAAAATAATAATACCCGTCTCTTCCTTTTCAACCGTGGCAAAAAAACATTCTGCGGTACTTGCGATGGAAAATGCATTGAACTTGCGCCAGGTGTTGCCGGTTTTGCCGAAGAATTACAAAAAAAAGATATGCCTCCGGTGCTTCCCATATCAGATTTGAACGTAAGTTTCGGACTTGACAGTGTTCCCGTCAACCGGTGGAACACATACTGCGGTCCGCAAATCGATATTCTTGAAAAAGCCTCTCTCAATATGGAAAAATTTGCGGAATTCCGGCGTTTTTCAGCAACGTTCTCTGTTGAAGATGCTTTTCCCCTGCTTTTCACAACCGAAGAAGAAACCCTTTTACGCGGCAGTTTTGAATTAAACGGTATTCCGCTGACAGAATACAGAAAAGCCGATTTCCGCGACTGCCGCGAAGTGGAGTGTGATATAACTTCTCTTGTCAAAACAGGACGGAATATTCTCACTTTCAACGGGGGGTTATTTGAAAATCCGCCGTATCTGCGGGGCAACTTCACGGTAGAATTTCCTTTGGGTAACAGCGGTTATCCAACCCTTTCTGCCGCAGAAAAAAAGATTTTTCTTTCCGCGCCCTGTGATTACCGATATCTCGGATACGGTACATTTTCCGGAACGGCCGTGTATGAAGGAAAAGTCCGCGCGCCGCAAAACGGCTCTTACACGCTTGAATTTGCCCTGATTCACGATTCTGTAAAAGTTACTGTTGACGGCAAAGAACTTCAAACTCTGATTGCGCCGCCGTACAAACTTGAAGTGGCGTTGTCCGCCGGAGAACATTTCATTGCTCTTGAAGTTTGCAATGCCCCCGGGAACCGCGATATTCTTGCGGGACTTCCTGCCGGACTGCAGAGATAAAAACTCTGCAGTCCGGAAATGTTCAGAAATTCAAATGGGTTTTGATTTCATCCCAATCCGTATATTTGAGGATTCCTTTGATCAATGTTGAATGCGGCATGGGAACGACCTCTTTTGTCATAACATCAGCATAATTGCAGGGTTCGTCCCAAAATTTCACTCTGACTTTACAATCTGTGAAATACAACGCCGCTAATGCCGCAGGATACACGCCCTGCCCCCGGGCAAGCAGTTTGATCTCTTTGACTCCGCAGGAAGCAAGCAATTTCATCGCACACATGATATCACGCACTCTGCCTGAAGCATAGGGCGCATTCAACATATTTCCGCACGCCCAGAAGTGATAATCATAACCGTAATATCCGAAAGCCAACCGTCCGATATGGTCGGTTTCGTTGAGCATGGCCGGTTGAGATTCATGCTGTTCAGGATTGCCCCACCAGCAGTAAGTATCACAGGAGCCGGGTGTCATGGCACCGATTCCGCGCATATCAAGCGCAAAACGCTCCACTTCTCCCGCAGGAAGAGCCGCAAGTTCCGTCATCGCATCGCGGTGCGGTATGAACAATTCCACCGCTTCAGCCATGGAACCGGCATGATAGCAGGTCAACGCATCAAACGGACGGTACAAAATGGACATGATACGGTCCTTTTCTGTCTCAAGTCCCCAGCGGGCGAAAAAGACTTCATGCGCCTGTTTATGCAATCGCAGCACACGGAAATACGGTACTTCAACCTTTTTTATGTCAAGGATTTCTGCAAGTGCTGCCTTGCGTTCCTCAAAAGGTATATTCTTTCTTTCAGCTGCAAGAACTGCCGCTTTTTCTGCCATAAATTCTCTCGGATGGCGCGCTCCGGGCAAATCGTGGACGTTGCCGCTTTGCGTACAGAAAAGATCCTGATCACTGTCTGCCGGTGCTTGAGCAGGTTCCGGATATACCCAGTTCAACCCCAGATGTTTGGTAAAAAACTTATACATCGCATCGCGGTTTGTATCGTGATAACCGTGTCCGTAAGCACCGAGAAAAGTTTCAACGTTATCCTCTTTTCCCAGCAGCGTATAGAATTTTTTAACCGTTTCAAACGTTTCACGCGTTCCGCGGGGATCAAAGAAGTCGTTTCTCTGTCCCAGAATCAAATGCGGACGCGGCGCATAAGCAATCATCAGATCAGGCATTTCCAGACCGGCACCCGGCACGCCCGGCGGTTCCTGTTCAGCACAGCAGGGCAATTCGTTTTCCACATTATGCCGCCAGCTGGTAAGGTAACAGCTGGGCGCAACTGCTGCCGGACGGTCATCCACCGCAGAGAGAAAAGAGGACATATTTCCGCCGCCGGAGTTACCGGTAACGCCGATACGTTTTTCATCAACCTCAGGCATGGCACAGAGAACATCCAGCATACGGACGGCATCAAAAAGACACCAGGAGGAATAAGATTCTCCCACCAGGTCAAACTGCCTTGCAATCATATTATGCTGCCAGGTACAGCGGTTTTTCATATCCGCGCTTTCGCCCGTTCCGTAAAGTGCTTTTTCCCCCTGTCCGGAGGGGTCGAAGGTAAGAACGATACAGCCGTTGAGAGCAAGCGTCATGCAGCTCAAACGGTAAGTTGCGCTTGCTTTGCCGTTTTCTGCGTGTCCGCAAAGATACAGAACGCCGGGAACTTTTCCTTTAATTTTTTCAGGAATATAAACGTTGGCGGGAACAAAATCTCCCGGACGGATTTCGCAGAGAATCTTTCTGATATAAAAGCCCTCATGCCGGATGATACCGCACTCCGTTACAGCAGGAGCTTCTCCCCTTTCAGGCAAATCAAAGCATTTGCGGATTTTTTCACGCACTTTCTGCTGATAGAGCAGAGCCTCTTCCCTGCTTTTCAACGCGTCAAGACCACTTGCGTGCTGTTCAAAATTTTTACGGAAAAGATCAACGTAATATTCGTTGACTGCCTGAGTATAAAAACTTTTCATAAAAACAATAATCTCTTTTTATTTGTTGGCATTGACAAGAGCCAATAATTCAGGTAAATCAAAATATTTGAGCATTCCCGTCACCAGACTTGAATGGGGAACAGCCGGAATTTTCTGATTCATGATTTCTCCGAAAGAGGGCGGGATTTCATTACATTCAACAGACACCTTGCAGTCCTTGAAATAAAGTGCTGCAAGAACTGCCGGATATACGCCCTGCTCCCGTGCAATCAGTTTGATATGTTTTGCACCGTTGGCGGCAAGCAGTTTCATTGCGCCGAGAATATCCCGGACTCTTCCGCCGAGGTAAGGCTTGCCCAGCATTTCACCGCAAGCCCAGTAGTGATAATCATAGTTGTAATTTCCGAAAACACCCCGTTTGTAAGCATCCAGTTTATTGAGAGAATCAGGCAGATACTCATGGCGTTCCGGATTTCCCCACCAGTTGGAGTTCTGACAACCTCCGGGCGTCAGTGCGCCGACACCGCGCATATCAAGCGTGTAGCGTTCTGTTTTGCCGATCGGGAACTGGACAAACTCCGAAACGGCGTCACGGTGCGGAATATACAGTTCAACTTCTTCATCGCAACTGATGTTTGAGGTCTTCAAGCGGGTGTAAGGCATATACAAAATGGACATAATTCTGCCCGGTTCTGTTTCCAATCCGAAACGGGAAAAAGATTTTCTTGTATCAAAGTGGACAAAATTACGCAGGACTCTGAAATACGGCACTGCGGCTTTATCAATATCAAGAAGTTTTGCTAAATCAGCCTTTCGTTTTTCAACGGGAACTTTTTTGCGTTCAGCGGCAAGTTTCTTTGCATATTCTGCTGCAAATTGACGCGGGTGACGGGCGCGCATGTGCGTAAGAACACTCCCTGAGTCAGTACAATCCAACTCCTTGCGGCTCAATGAGGGAAGTTCCGAAACTTCAGGATACTTGAATTCAAATTTCAGGTGTTTGGCAAAAAAGTTATACATTTTGTAACGGCTGTCAATGTAGTAACCGTGATTGTAACTGCCGATAAGATGCTCAATCTGCTGTTTTTTTCCGAGTAGAGAATAAATTTTCTCTGCGGATTTAAAGGTTTGAAAAGTTCCGCGCGGATCAAAAAAATCGTCTTTTTGTCCCAGAACCAAATGCGGACGCGGGGCAAAGGCAATCAGCAGATCAGCCATTTCAAGTCCTTGTCCGACAAGCCCGGGAACCTCCTGTTCGGCACAGCTGGGCAGTTCATTTTCTATATTATGTTTCCAAGTGGTCAGATAACAACTGGGCGCTGCCGCGGCAAGACGGTCATCCAGCGCAGTAACAACAGCGGACATATTTCCGCCGCCGGAGTTGCCGGTAAGCCCCACTCTTTTTGCGTCAACTTCAGGCAGAGCATAGAGCGCATCCAGCATACGGATCACATCAAAAGCACACCATGCCGCATAAGACATCCCAACAAGATTCATCTGCTTGGCAATCAGATTGTGCTGCCAGACACTGCGGGTATTCAAATCCGCAACTTCGCGGTAAAGCTGGCGTTCCCCCTGCCCCGAGGGGTCAATGGTCATAACGATACAGCCGTTGCGGACAAGTGTCGTGCAAATCCTGCGGCATGAAAAAGATGCCTTGGCAGAATCTGTATGTCCGTTAAGAAACAGAACTGCCGGGGCTTTTTTTTTGAGGTTATCCGGCATGTAAATATGGGCGGCAACAAAATCACCGCGGCGGATTTCATAAATCCGCTTGATGATAGAATAACCTTTCTGTTTTAAGATTCCGCAGGAAATAAACTCAGGAGCCGTGCGCTTTTCAGGTATACCGAATGCTTTACGGATTTTTTCACGCACCTCTTTCTGATACGCAAGAGCATCATCCTCAGTTTTGAGACTGTTCAATTTCTGAAGATTTTTCTGAAAGTTTTTGCGATAAATATCCACATAATACTCATTAACAGACTGAGAGTAATAACTTGCCGCAGTATCCCCGACGGCTTTGGTCTTGCCGTTGGGAATACCTTTGGTGAAAAGTTCTTTTTCCAAACCGATATTGCGGCGCTGACACTCAGGATTACGGCTCAGCCAGCCGGCAAAATCCCATTCAAGGAACTTGCCGTTTTTCTGCCGTTTCAGTTCAACTGATTCAGTTTTCTGGGATTGCTCAAGGACTTCTTTATCGTAGCCGTCGGTCATTTTCATCGTACCGGGACGAAGGAATTCAGGATGTTTGAACTTCATGATATCCGGCATGGCGGGCATATCCGGATTGGCAAAAAGTGCGGTGCGTTTGAATCCCGTTGTATCAATAAATTGATCATAATTCATTGCAGCGGGTGATGCATCGCCCTCAATTCTGTGATAGAAGCAGAACAATCTGTCTTTTTCGGAAACACGGAAATAATAACAGTTATTTTCTTCACGCAGAGACTCAATATTATAAGTCGTCATCGGGTTGTTGCGGATTTTCATTGACACAAGATCAAAGAAAATATTGTTCCTTACCGTTGCAACCTCATAAGGCTGATTATGAACAGAAAAATTGTTGATCTGATTGCAGAACCAGACATTGTTCCGGATGAGAAGATCTTTGCACCGCCAGAAAGTTGAACCGTAAAAACCGTTGGTGACAAAACAGTTGCTCATGGTAAACTTTTCAGAACAATTGGCATGAATCATTCCCTGGGTATAATTGTTGCTGCGTCCGTCGTAAAAACAACGGCTGACAGTGATTTTTTCACCACCACGGACAACAATTGCATAACCGGAATAATGACGGAAAAAGAGTCCGTCAATGGTCACTTTTTCTTTGTTTTCAAGAATAACAGCATTTTTTATGGTTGTTTTTCCATCCAGCCAGACTTTTTCACCCGGCACGTTGCGGATGGTGATACCGCTGACAGGAACACGCAATGTTTCAGAATACACACCGCCCGGAATCAAAACCGTATCTCCGTAACGCGCCTGCTGCAAAGTTTCGTTGATACTCTTTTTGACAAGCAAAAATCGCGGACTTTCAGATTTGTTCAGCGTGGTAAAAGAAAGCACGTCTGATTGAACTGATGTACGTTTTGCCTCGCGGTTGCGGACAGCCAGTTCAAGGCTTGAATGATGTTCACGCAGCGGTGTGCGGGAATCAATTTTGAAATAATGCTTTTTACCGGGGTGTAATTTTGTCAAACTTGCCGCATGCCAATAGCCTCCGGCAAAGAGCGTACCGGAACGCTTTTCACAGGCAGGCGTTCTGCCCCAGAGCAGTTCCCCTGAGTAATCGGCACGGGTTGTCCACCACTGAATTTCAGCAGTTGTATCAGTGATCTGATGGATAAAAGGTCCGATAATTTTTGCCTCTTTCTTTTCACGCAGCGGACGATAAGGACCAAGCGGAAAAGCATCCAGACTTGTACCGTTATCCAAATCATTTTTACTTGTTCCGATATTGCTGTGACGGAATCCGCCAAAACCTTTCCAGTCGGGATTTTTCGCAAATTTGCAGTGAGCAACTTCAATCTCTTTTCCCTTTGCGGAAAAGTTCTTTTTAAATTCACAGGAAATAACTTTGCTTTCCTGTCCAGTTACAGAAACATCTCCTGAAAAAACAAGGTTGTCAAGATGAACACGTTTTCCTGTAATCACCGCTCCGGCAAGAACGGCGCGCGCCCCTGCCCCGCGGGTTTTGACGGTCACGTTGTCACAGGGAATAACAAGTTTTCCGTAATTTCCCGGCGGAAGAAGAATCGTGGAATTTGCGTTGATGACTTCGGGCAATCCGATCACGACCGCAGAAACG
>JAZQYS010000168.1:0-5745 GCA_045633645.1 Victivallaceae bacterium
GCAGCATAGAAACCTGCAAGTTCGTTCCATTTGCCGTCAAGCTTGTTGGTTGCGCTGTAAGACTTCAAACCTTGGGTAAATAACGGCGCAACAATAAGTTTTGCACGGTCTGCAGGATTTTTGCGGACACGTTCTCTTGCACCTGCGCTGGTGTGATGTGTGGTGACAACTGCCGGATGTCCTTTGAGGGCAGGGAGCAGTTTTGTCGTATCCACATGCCAGCGTGCCTGATAGGTGTGGGGTTTGTCCTTTCCCGCATTGATGGGGATGAGACGATCCAGAACGACAAAAACACGGGGACGGATGAAGACGATTTGTCTTTCATGACGGCAGATTCTGTTGCCCTCTTTTTCCCAGTGTAAATCATACTCGCCGCGGACGTAATCGGTTTTGCCGTCGGTGGTGAAGTCTCCGGTATAACCGCCCTGAGGCTGACGGTTTTTCATATCCTCCCAGGTGCGGAGCTGTCCGAGACCGTCAACCAGGACAAGATTGTGTCCGTTGGAGGAGCGGGCGTATTGACGGAATTTGCTGTGGGCGTAACTTCCGCCGCCGTCATCGTAAAGCAGCTGATCCTGACCTTTCCAGATGGTGATATTGAGTTTATCCTGATGAAAATGCCACATGCCCAGCGCACCGATGTCAAAGCAAAGATAATTGGCTTCAGGCTCCCAGGATTCGCGCAGCGCGGCAAAGCCCGCCCAGGGGAGAACTTTTGAGAGAAATTCAGGCTTTTTGCCTTTTTTACGCAGAGTTCTGACCCATTGGAATTCTTTTCTGTGCGGGAAAAACTCTACTGCATTCTGAAAATTATCCCATAATCTTGCATGAACTGTATCATTTGACAGCGGCATATCAAACGCCGGTGTCATCAGTGCCAGCTGGGCATCAAAACTGCGTTCAAGCGGCGTAATGAAACTTTGCGGAATCTCGGAGGCAAAGCCGCAGTCGCGCGCAATTTTGCAGACCGTGAACATATTGCCGACTACGCTGTTGTGGTAACTGTTGGTAAGTTCATTCAAAAAACCGTCAGGCAGCAGCATGGAACCGATACGTTCCGTGAGCATTCTGACTGCATATTTTCTTGAAAATTCAGCATCCTTGAACTCTGGGAACATTGCACTGAAAGTGTAAATGCCGTGCATTTCCATAATGAAAATATTGGCAGTTGTATTGTTTTTAACCAGAAAACGCCGTTGGATGAGGGATAAATAACAATACATGATAACATCATCATCTGTAAACTCCGGCGCCTTGATAAAGGCGGTGTAGGCTCCCGCCCAGAATCTGGATAAACGCAGTCCGCACTCAATGGTTCTCCAGGTGGAACTGCGGACATTTTCCCGTTTTGCAGGCATGGGACAGCTCACCGCCCAGGACCGCAGCTGACGGACAAAGGTCTGAGGATAGGCGGGATTCTTTGTTTTCAGATACATTGCCGCCATATCGTTGAACCAGTGCATACGGTTGAGCTGCCACTGCCATTCGTCATCATACATTCCCGGGATTTTCGCTGTCATGTTGTAATGCCAGTCGATTTTCTTATTTGGAAAAGTATACACATGCTGACGTCTGCGCCAGGTGTAATCAAGTCCGTCTTTTGCGCCCTGAGAACTGTATTTTTTGAGCGTATCAGCGATGATTTCGGGCTGTTTTTTATTTCTCAGATATTTGACAAATTCAGCGGATGCGCCTTTTTTATCTTTGGCAAGAAAAAGTTTTTTTGCCTTTTCAAGTCCGGGATAGTCCCAGTTGATCGAGTTGAGAACTTCTTCCCGCCAACTTTCTTTCAGAACGGGCAAATCCAGTTCATCTGCAGACAATCCTGAAATACAGATGCACACCCAAAGAATGAAATGCCGTATTTTCATGATTAAAACGCACACCAGAATCTTTCGGAACTGCTGTAAATCGGCAAGCCCATACCCGCCAGATAGGGATTGTAGGTCGCGGTGTACAAATCAGGATCAAGTGTGCAATTATTGCGCATGGGGGCAGCGTGTCCGTCGAAATAGATGAAGTTGCTGCTTCCCTTGTGACGGACGGCAACAGAACCGATCACGTTGGAGGTACTGACCGTTCCCCAGCCCTGTGCCACCAAACTGCAGCCTTTTTTCTGACCGGGCAGGTTGCATTCTGAGATAATCATGGTTTGAGAGGCTGATTTGACCTTGGTTACTTTGTATTTTCTTGATGCAGAAAGCGCAATCATACGGTTCATGCCGAAATCAATGTATTCCGTGTAAGTATTGGAAGATGCAATCTTATTGACCCGGTAATCCGTCCAATCAGAGGCGGTTCCGACACGGGTTGAGGTCGGACAATAAAACAATTTGCTGTTCGGAACAAGTTTGTTATTCCACAAAATTGCACCCCAGGAGACTTTGCCGTTCGCCGGATTGGTGACGCTGTGCTGCGGGATCATGGCATCATTGGCATCAACGTACAGCATAATGGCATTGCCGATCTGCTTGCAGTTTGATACACAACTGGTTGCACGTCCGCGTTCGCGTGCCTGCTGCAAAGCGGGCATGAGCATTGAGGCTAAAATGGCAATAATGGCAATCACGACCAGGAGTTCAATCAATGTAAATTTTCTGAAGTTTCGTTTCATGAGCAAATTCTCCTTGTTATTTTTTTGCAGCCGGACACATTGCAAGCATTTCTTTGGTAACTTCGTACTGCAAGGTTCCGGTATTTGTAAATTGTTTGTATTCAGAAATCATATATTCCGCCATGCGGTGGAATTCATCATTGAGAGATCCGGCAATGTGCGGCGTTAAATGCACATTGGGAAGAGTGTATAAGGGAGAATTTTCTTCCGGCGGTTCGGGGAAGGTCACATCCAGCAGAGCCGTTAAGTCCGGACGCGCTTTCATTGCTTCAATGAATCCGGCTTCATCCACCTGATGACCTCTGCCGGTATTGATAAATGTCGCATTCTGCCGCATTGAAAGAAAATGCTCCTTTTTGAGACACTTCTGATTATTTTCGGCATTGAAAAGGTGATTGCTGACCACATAGGCTTTGGCAAACGCTTCCTCAATGGATATGTCGCGTTTTTCGGGCAGGGAATGGACGGTCAACACATTGACATTATAATTTGCCAGCATTTTTCTGACCAGAGTGGAAATCGTTCCTGAACCGATCAACGCCACGGTTTCTCCGTAAACGCCGGGGCAGGTGCGGGGCATTTTTCTGGCTTCAGGACCGGTCATTGAGCGTGAATATCTGAAATAATCTTTGAGCGAGAGGATAATCTGCGCTGTTGCAAACTCCGCAACGGGAATGGCATTGGCGGTCCAGGCACTGGAAACTTTTATGCCGCGCTCCAGAAAGGGCAGGGCAAAGGCATCTGTTGCGCCCGCAGCATAAAAGACCGCTTTCAGCTTCGGCATGGCGGCAAACATTTTTTCATCAAAGGGAAACATACCCCAACTTGAAAAAATGTATTCCGTATCGCTGAAATCCTGTTCAAAAAAATTATCAAGGGTAATGATATTGGCAGACAGCCCTGCAGATTTTTCCAATTCTGCGATTTGTTCCCGGTTATAAACACGATGGCAGGAACCGCCTATAAAAATTGATTTGGACATGATAAAACGTCTCGGATTATTTTTTATTGTTCAAAATTGCTTTCATATAGCAATAGAGTGTATCGCCCATCTGATAGTATCCCGCTTGAGCCGGATGAACGCCGTTGTTGGCGCGCACAATCGTTTGGGGGTTCTCTGCATTGACCGGCTGACACAGCATGGGATAGTTGTTTTCAGTATCGATGTTCATATAAATCGGGACAACATGGACGTTGAGTTTTTTTCCTTTTTTAAGGAGAGCACGGTTGTAGTAGTCCAGATTTTTACGGTACTGCCAACTGGTTTGCCTGCTTTTGTAGCTTGTGCCGAAACCATCCTGATTGGAGCCGGGAATGTGCTGAAAAATCATGATTTCAGGAGCGGGTTTGAGTTTGCGGAATTCAGCAATGAGTTTTTCCATATTTTTAATGGAGTTTGCGGTGATTTCAGCAATGTTGTGATCCTTTGCTTTGAAAAAGTCATTGAGTCCGAGCTGGAAACTTACGATATCAGGAGCTTTGCCGCTGTTGTTTTTATCCATATATTTTTGAAGGTCAAAAACGCCTTTGCCGTTTTTGTCGGGGAACATGAACGGACTGTTGAATCCGACGGGACGGTCAGGATGCATACCGTCCATTTTTTTGCTGTTGGTGTATCCCCAGCGGGTGAGGAAACTGTCCCAGCGCCAACCGCCGTACCCCTCATGTTTTCCGACTCTGCCTTTGGTTCCGATGGTTTTGAAGCGGGGATTTCCGGGACGGCTTAAAAGTTCAGCGACTCTGTCGGGATAATGTCCCGCGCCGGTCTGACTTGCGCCGACCATCAGAATAGAGATATTCTTTTTGGCGCCGGCATCGTAGGGCAGGACGATCAATTCAGATTCAGCGCGTGCGACAACGCCGTTCATACCGATAACTTCGATTGCCCACTTATGGGTACCGACATCGGTGATTTCGGGAGTAAAACGCCAGCGTTTGACATCATTGCGTCCTTTTTCGCAGATGATATCAAAGACATAATTGTCGGGATTGATAACGGTGACAACGTTATTGAAATAGACATTCGTTTCCACGCCGGGGACGGCATAAATTTTTTCAGGAATCAGCAGACGGACATTTTCAGCATTTTTTCCGATACTGCAACCGGAAAACACGGTGCAGAAAACAAGCATGAAAACAGATAATAAAACGGCTCTAAAAGACATGATAAGATCCTTCATCTTTAATATATATAGAAAATCGTTTCACTAAAAATAGCATTGCAAGATGTATTTGTCAAGCATACAAGCCGTCTTTGCTTCTGTAAAAATACTTTTTGTGGAGTTGAAAAACACTTCATGAGGAGATATTTTATATAAAACACCGTCACACTTTGTTCCCCGGTGCGAAAAAAAAACGAAAAAAACGCATTTTTTTTCAAAAACGGGGTTGCAAAAACAAAAAAACGGGGTTACATTATAAACACGGCGGCGGGTTAGCTCAGTTGGTTAGAGCGTCGGAATCATAATCCGCAGGTCCACAGTTCGAATCTGTGACCCGCTACCATTTTTTTATGTCTTGTTTGTGGTGGTTGTAGCTCAGTTGGTTAGAGCGCCTGGTTGTGGCCCAGGAGGTCGCCGGTTCGAGTCCGGTCTACCACCCCATTTTTTTGCCTTGATTTCAAGGCAAAAAAATAACGAAGACGCAAGTCTTCACTTCACAGAGCCGTCAGGCTCTACTTCACATCTTCACGCGGCGAAGCCGCTCTTCACTAAAACACCGTTCCGACTTGCTTGCTTGTCCCGCCATAGCTCGCAGAGCGACGGCGGATGAAGACGCTCCCGTCTTCATTTCATTACGCCGCGGCAAGCCATTTCATTCCGCTTGTGAAGGCGTTCCGCTATCGCTTCACTTGTGAAGTTGCCGCCTGTCGGCGGGAGGATGTGTTTTTTTTACAGCGCACCTGACGGTGCTTAAATAAAAAATTCCCCCAAATTCTCCGCTGTAAGAGGTCAGTTAGACCTCCGCCGGAGAAAGAAAATCACTTGAAGCACACTGCCCCTTTATGGACTGTTACCCCCAATGGAGCAAACCGACTCTCCCCCTCAAATCGGAGTATCTTTGGCAGGTCGGAATGTTATCAAGGTATCGCATAAAGTTAAAAAATTCTCTGACCTCTTACAGGCTGAAAA
>JAZQYS010000169.1:0-7833 GCA_045633645.1 Victivallaceae bacterium
GTTGAGGGGTATTTGCTGTTCCGCCGTCCCCCGCAGGGCTGACGGCGCAAGACCGAAGCCGACGTTTCGGCAAAAAAAGCGGCGTATTTGAAGTCATTACAGAGTTTTTTATCCGTACTCATCCGTACCTATCCGTACTATACGCAAAAAAGGCTGTTGCAAACATCTTTTTTTGCAACAGCCCCTTGATCACGACCGCGTTTTATTATTTGCGGAAGCGGCGCTGAGGTCCGGCACCGGGCATACGGCGGGGCGCAGCCTCTTTTTCAGCATTGAGCATCGCCTGAAGATTGGCGACAGTCTGTTCCTTTTGGAATGCTTCATAAGCAGCTTTCCAGGCAAGATTAAAAGACAAACGCTGATTTGAAATCTGAAGTTTCAGCTGCAATGCGGCAATTTCATTTTCAAGAGCGGCGCTTTCAGAGATAACTCCGGACTTTGCGGCTTTTTTGCTTGCAGCAACAAGTTTTTCAGCGTAAACAGCTTTAACGGCAAGATCAGAAACGCACACACCTTCAAGACGGATTCTCGCCGTCTGACGATACATGGCACTTTCAGCGAGCCAATAGTCACACTGTGCGGCATTCAGAGCCTTGGGACAGGCTTTTTTCTGCTGTTTGCTCAACAACTCAACTCTTTTTTTGCTCAAATCAACAATCTTTTTCAACGCATCAAAACGCGCTTTGCGGATTTCCATAAAGCGTTTTTTGAAATCTTCTTTGTTGAAATTGCCCCTGGGTGCTTCTCCGCGGGGACCTTTGCGAAATCCCATCTTTCCCTCCTGAGGTGCTTCTGAAGAAGAGGCAATGACAGTTACGTTGGGTTTCTGTTCAACAGGAACAAAAGTGTGAACTCCCATGCTGATAAGCGCAGCGGCAGGAATGGCGATCAAGGCGGCAATCAGGGCGGTACGGTTGTCTCCGGGATTGGAAATCATAATAACGAGTCTCCTTTTTGTTTTCGGGATTATCATTCTGCCGGAATCACACCTGTTGTTCTCCGGCAAGTTACATTCATTTAACGCACCACCCTTGAAAAATATTTTATATCCTGACAAAAAATCACTTCAAGGTAACTTCTGTATCCGCAACGACTCCCTGTTTTCCGGTCTGAAAAACCAGACGGACCCCGACGACCTGCCGATTGTTCACGGTAGGAGGAATGGCAAATTTTCCGTTAAATTTCCGTAAGGTTTCACTGTTGGGCAAATAAACCAGATCCCTGCTGAGCAAACCGCTGTTCTTTGAATAAAAAAACAGACCGCACCGGGTATCTTTGCCGCGGTATTTAAAGGACAGATACGCATGTTTTGCTCCATTCAGCGGCAGAACACTTGCATTGTAACACAACTTGTTTTCGGGCAGAGAAATGCCGTCGGAAACAACTTTGTAACGTCCGTCTTTCCACTTGCTGCATTGATTATCTGCGCCCGGACGGGTGGGCAGAACAAACTTTCTTTCAACAGAAAAAACACTCAGACAACTTAAAACGACAAAGACAGACAGAAAAATTTTTAAACTCTTCATAAAATCATTCTTTCCTGTAATAACTTTAAAATTCTTTCTCCCCGTTCTCATCGGAGACATGCCAGGCAAGCTTCAGGGAGAGCAGATTCGGGGGTTATTTTTCTCAGTTCTGCGGCAAGGAGACCAAAGGGCAGTTCTGACGGCATACAGTTTTCAATCAAAGACAGCGCAGCGGCGATACCGGCAACTTCACCTGTTTTGGCAGCAACGGGGATGACACGGATCGCTTCCCAGGCTGAGTCGAGGGCAGAAATGCACCTGCCGGAAACCAGCAGATTTTCAACATTATCCGGCAGCAGGGCGGGATAAGGAATCTCCCAAACTCTGCCGGCAGATCGCCAGTCTCCGGTTTTGATCACTGCAAGCGGCAGGGATTTGCCCTCATCTTCTGAGGTAAGCGTATATCGTCCTGAAACAGCCCGGGTCCGCCGCAGAGGAACCTGATTCTGCAAAGTCACGGGATAGATGTCCTTTTTCAAATGCCCGATTTTCTGCAGATCCCGGCGGTAGCGCCGTCTGCCCTCAAGGGTGAAATCCGAAACAAGTTTTCCGGAAACCGGTTCCGTCGAGTAGACTTTTTTAAGAGGATCAGCCCGCATAACAGCACAGACACTTCCCGCAAGCGGAATCATTCCGCCGGAATATTCATCGCTGAAAGTTTCATTCTGCATTCCGGGGGGCCTGTGTTCAAGCGCCCACAAAACCATGGCATTTCCGGAGTCACGGCAGGCATTACCGCAGCCGGAAGCAATATCAGCATCCCCGGTGGCATCAATAAAACACCGGGCGGAAATTCTGCCTTTACCGCTTTTGTTGAATACCTCAACGGATTTGAGAACTCTGTTTTCAACGGTACAGTCGGTAATAACAGTATCAAGCCAGACGGAAACACCGGCATCTTCCAGAAGTTCATCCCAGCCGAGAACAGCAGCTCCGGGAGAAAAATTCACCTGCAGTCTTCCGCCGTTTTTGCGCCATTGCTTATCAATTTCGCAGGGACCGTACTTGTTGGCGGCAACCATCAGTTCTTCGGGAAGTCCGAAAAGCAGCTGCTCTCCTCTGCCGTCGCAGAGAGGCAGGTAGACAAGGATCAATCCGTTTGCGGCAAGTCCGCCGGGCTGAAGGGTCTTTTCGATCAGAACAGTCCGGCACCCCCGCCGGGCTGCGGCAAGAGCACCGGCAATACCCGCGATTCCGCCGCCGCAAACGGCAACGTCAAAATCTTTCACATACATCAACGGCCCCCGGCAAATTTGACCTGAACGCCGGAAAGCACAACCTGTTCAGGTTTTCCGGTACTCAACATAACAACGAAGTTATCACCTTTATCAAGAGCGGGAAAAACAGCGGAATACAAGCCGTCTTTCTGCGCTTTCAGCCATTTGATCTTACCCGGCAAACGTTTCTCTCCGTTCCGGGGCAGTATCGTTGCCAGCAGCGGTACCGAAGAGCGGCAGACAAGTTCAATCTTTTGTCCACGTCGGTTGATGACAGGTTCAACGCAAATCAAAGCATCCTTTTTCCCCGTAAAACGGCAGGACACTTCATCAGATTTTCCGGTAAAGCGGATAAAACCGTCAAGCATCCGCCAGGTGCCGACTTCATTTTTGAACCTGCCTTCGGCAAAGGGCAGGACGACGGCTTTATCTGTATTGCTGATAAATACATCTCCCATAATACCCGGTTCCAGGCAATCCTGTGCAGTGGCGAAAAAGCGGTTCCAGCACAGACGGGCATCCGGATTTTTCCGGCGGAAATTCAATTTAAAACGGTTGATTTTATCAGTTCCGAAAAGTTTTTCAAGCGAAAATGCCGCACGCCAGTGCCAATATTTCTTTTCTTCTTTGAGTTTGAAATCGGCACCGTAAACCGCTTCAGGCGGAGCTCCGGAAATATTGACGGCATCGTTGATAAGCTGAAGTTTCCATGCCATCGGTGTTTTCCAATCTATGCCGAATCCCAACTGGGCAACGGGCATCTGCCCGTCTTTTGAAAGATAAACTTCCATAAAGTTATCCCAGCGGCCGCCGGATGTTTTGACGGAACGGCGATCGATCAACTCCATATAGAGGAACTTTTTATCCGCCGCCATTTTGAACGTAAAGGCACCGGGATGGACTTCTCCGGTCGTAAGTGTATGACAGTCGCCCATGGGAGCAGCCTTGCTCCAGTTGACTTTATCCGGATTTCCTCCGGCATCGGCAATGCGGGGAATGACAACACTCTTGCCGGGAGTTTTCTGATTTTTAAGCCGCATCCGGTGTTCCTTGACACCCTTGACCGCCTGATCCCAGAAGGCTCGGCGCAGAAGTTTCAATCTCTGTTTCACAAGCGGAGAGGCTTTTCTTTCCGCTTCATTAAAGAGTTTTATCAGCTTTTTCATGCGTTTTTCTGTTCCGACCGCCCAGTTGCGTTCGGCGGTGAGCATACCGCTACCCAGGGAATTCAAACGCTGCTTTTCGGCGGCACCGTTGGGCCCGAACATGTCCGCAGGGTAATTTTTCCAGTTGCAGTACGCTTCTTCGATCTCTCTGTAAAACGCCCGCATCTCGGCGGCGGACTCCATGTAATACTTATCAAAATACTCGTCAATAACCTTTTCAGTATTCAAACCGGGATTGTAAAATGTCATACAGGCAATGTAGGCTTCAAGGGTATTTTGTTCAAGTTCCACTTCGAGCATGCAGCCGCGAATACCCTCATTTGCCATCTTTTTGATGATCCTGCCCGCCATGCGCGGATAGAGTCCGGGGAAATATTTATGTTTGTAGCGGGTCAGAGAATCCCAGGAGGGACCGAAAATATACAGCCAGACAGCCATATTTTTTCCGCCGAAGCGTTTGAGCCAGGCACTGTAATGATCATCATGCTGGATACGGTAAAAGTCCGGATTCCACCAGGCATGGATACCCAGCGGAATGGAAATGCCGACATTATCGGGAAAATCAACATCTTTCGGGAAAGGTGCGCGATCCTGATATGCACCGCCGCGGATATTGATGCGCGGATCGATTTTTGCAACCTCTCTTGCAACATCGGCGATAAACTGCCACTGGATACTCTTTCCCTCTGCGATCCGCTTGCGGCACTGACCGCAGCGGCACAGGCTGGTTGCATCCATATGAGAGATGGTATCATAAAAGGCGCGTCCCTCAAGTCGCGGAGAATAAGGACGGGGAAGTCCGATGATTTTTTCGTTATTGAATTTGCGTCTTGCCATGTTGGCAAAATACTTGACCGGTCCCGGATCAGAGAAACAGATCCCCGGAGGCAGATTTACATCTTTGGGATACTCCCGCCGTACATATTTATCCACCGGTGCCATCACTCCGTCATAGCCTTTGGCAAAAAATTCAGGACGGCGTTCCTTGAAAATCGCCCGCAACCGGGGATCACGCTCCGCCGGCGCGTAGTATTCATAATAAATGGGATAGATATTGTGCTGATCGCCCGGACTGTACTCAAATGTACGCCATCTGAAATGGTGCAGCGCCATCTCACGCGATGTGCAGTTGTAAAAAGCGGTCATCGAATAACGGTTGGGCATCGGTGAAAGCCGGCGGTATTCTATCGTTTTGGATTCGATCTGACTTCTGCCGGTTTTAACGACAAGATCACGTTTTTTATCATACACCGTTCCATATTTTCCCGGAGCATACCAGCGGATAGCGCAAAATTGTTCCAGAAAATCATACGCTGCAAAAAGCGTTCCTGTTGAACCATAAGGAAAAGTTTTGCGTTTTTTGTAATCAACTTTTGAATAATCAGGAGCATCGTAACCGTAAATCCTGATTTTCCCAGGCTTTACGTCAACAACGGTAAACTCTTTTTTAAACGGTTCAACTTCTGCCCCCAATTCAATGACCGTTTTGAATTTTCCTGTGGCTTTTGCAGTTACAGGCAGTTCAACACCGGTCATAAGCCTGATGTGATAATTAAGTTCAAACGCCGCCATCTGCGCCGAAGCAGTCGCCTTTGACGGCAGAATGATTTCCGCCAGGGGCTTTCCGTCACGAACCAACTCAACTTTTCCTGCAAAAAGAGTTCCGGCAAGAACCAACAAAATCTGTGTCAAAAATTTTTTCATTTCTTTTTTACTCCATCCGTATCGTAGCCGCCCCAGATTTGAAGCGTCACATAAGCCGGAAAATAATATTTAAAAGGTTTTTCCAATGTACTTATATCAAAATCCCCCCTCAGTTGTCCATGATAAAGTTTGGTATGTCCGTCGAGCATCAGAACGTTGAAATCCCCGCCGTGGATCGTCCGGATCGTCTGAACCGTTGCCGCGATCACCGCACTGGCAGCATCCGCAAAAAGCATGATTTCAGAGTGGTTGCGGAAACTTGAAAGATTGCGGGCTTTGATGTCCCAATCATGTACAACATGTTTGTTCACACCATAGGTATAATAAAACCGGGTTCCCCACGATCCCTTATAGGTTGCCGATGACAAGGGGGTTTCATCTTTTGGACAAACAGAAAACAGCGTTTTATCCGTCGGATTCATCATCTCTGAAAATTTTGTCAGAGCATACACACTGTGCGCCGTTTTGGTCAAACGCAGCGGCGGAAAAATTTCACCACTTCCGCCGAGATACAGATGAACTGCCATGCCAACCTGCTTTAAATTATTCTGACAGCCGCTTAATTTTGCACGATCCCGTGCCTTCGCCAACGCCGGCATCAGCATTGCCGCCAGTATCGCGATAATTGCGATAACAACCAGCAGTTCGATCAGCGTGAACCAAATCATCCTGCACGGTGCAGTGTTTCCGCAAAATTGTAAATTTTTTCGTTCACTCCATTTTTGACAAACATAACGATCCATAAAAACCTCTCTGTTTTTGCGTTTTCCGGTGTTACAGACATATTATATTCAAAATTGCCGTTTGACACAATACCTGAGAGGTGATATATTTTGTAATATCAGGTCATTTTTTTGTAAAAACAGCAGTTTTATCTTGTTTTACATGTAATTATTGTTCAAAAGAAGGAAATATCATGGCCATTTCATCCGGCAAACTCAAACCGCACAGATATATCGTCCGCCAGTGGGATGCCGGCTTCAGACAGACACAACAGTTGTGGCCGCTTGAAACAACTGTTGTGGAATACAATACATTTTACGGCTGGGAATTACACGATCCGCCTTATCTTGCAGTTGAATTTCTGCTTAAAGGAGAACTTTTTGCAGAAGTGGATAATCTGAAGTACCATTTAAATCCCGGCGACCTCCTGCTGATGAACAAGCCGAAGTTTGCAGCAGTAAAATCGGGTAAAGACGGATTTTTCCGCAAAGCGGCAATTCTCATACAGGGAACGCTTCTGGATTCTGTTCTGCTGGATTTTTCTCTTGACAGCTCATGTCTGATCACACTGCGGGAACCTGACAAAATCGTGACGCTCCTGAATGAAATCGGACAGTTGATGGAACGCAAAGAATCAGATTCCATCCATCTGGTCAATGGTAAACTGCTGGAACTGCTTTCCCGGATCTCAGCAGAATCCTCCGGTAACAGCGGGTATCCGGAAGAACTGAACAGGGCATTGAAAAATATTGAAAACCGCCCGGATAAGACATTTTCGCTCAAAGAACTTGCGGTCAACTCCGGCTGTTCTGTTTCCACACTTCAACGTTATTTTCAGCAGTATTGCGGCACAACACCTCTGCAATACCGGCAGACAATCAGAATGGAACTGGCAAAAAAACTCCTGAATTCCACAGTTCTGAGTATCGGAGAAATCGCTGAACGTACCGGTTATTCCGATCAGGCATATTTTTCAAAAGACTTCAAAAAATATTGCGGACTTCCGCCACTGCTCTGGAAAAAGAAGCAGACCGCAGCAAAAACAATGCCGTAAACGTCTTGAGACTGCTGAAAAAATATCATCATGCGATCTAACGGGAAACATCTGATAAAAAAATAAAATAAGTTGAAAACATCTCATTTTTATGGTATTTTAAATAAATGTCATTAAAAGAACAACAACCCGGAAAAGGTATAAAATCATGAAAAATTATCGTCTCAATCTCATTCCCGGTGACGGAATCGGTGTGGATGTCATCAACGAGGGTGTCCGCGTCCTGAACGCTCTTGCCGAAAAACACGGCGGAATCAAATTTGAATACAACACGCTCCCCTGGAGCTGTGCCTGGTATCTGGAACACGGACGTATGATGCCCGCAGACGGCATGGAAATCCTGCGCGACTGCGATTCCATTCTGCTGGGTGCTGTCGGATTCCCCGGTGTGCCGGATCACATTTCTCTGCGCGATCTGCTTCTGCCCATCCGCACGGGATTTG
>JAZQYS010000170.1:0-1676 GCA_045633645.1 Victivallaceae bacterium
GCAAAAAAAGCCAGGTAGCGGTCGGGTGCGTTGCCCGACCGTTTAAGGGAAGTGTCCCTTAAAAATCCCTCACAGACTTGCCCGTGGGATTTTTTGCTCAAATTCTGAATAGCCGCAGTTATTTGCAATGTCGCGGCGGGCGGCGCTTGATGTGAGAATTATGAGAATTATGAGAATTATGAGAATTATGAGATTGTGTGATTGGTGCGCCGATTGCAATAATCACCCCAACGGCAAATCTTTGCCCGAGCCATACCAGACTGCGGCAAGCAAACCCTCGGGGTATACAGGGGCGCACCCATCTTGTCAGACAGGTCAGACTGGTCAGACAGGTCAGACACAAGCGCCACACCCACGCAACACGCACACCGCCGATGCCATCAAGAATTTAAAGCTGCTTCGTAAATTTTTAAAATCAATTCAGAAGCGGCACGGGCATCTTCTCCGGAAACGAGAACTTTTCCGCCGTTACGGCATTTTTCTGCAAAGTCGCGCAGAAGAGTTTCGTGTCCGGTCGTGGCGGTGACGGCATTGGTTGAGGCTCCTGAGTGCAGTTCAAGCCCGGCGGATTTGGAGGGATTTGGCATATCTTCAATCTGCCAGTTTGTGATTCTGTCGCCCTCTAACGTGATACAGCCTTTTTCTGTGCGGATGGTCATGACTGCTTCAAACCCGGGTTTTGAGGCGGTTGAGGCGATGATGGTTCCGATCATGCCGTTTTCGTGGAGACAGATGGCGGAACCGTAGTCTTCGCTTTCCATTTCATGCAGAAAAGTTCCCGTAAAGGCATGGACTTTGTGGGGCAATCCGAAGAACCAGACATAAAGATCAAGATTGTGGCTTGCCTGCTGGACAAATGGTCCGCCGCCGTCAAGGGCGCGGTTGCCGCGATAGGCAGAGTTACTATAATAACTCTGCGGACGCCAGAAGTTGGTCGCAAGTTCACAGGCAACGACTTTTCCGAACTTTCCCGCATTGAGCATATCACGGACAATTATATTATCGGGCGCAGTTCTGCGTTGAAAAGCAACGCCGAGATTCAGATTTTTTTCTTTGCATGTCTGAATCATTTTATCCATGTCCTCACGGGTGAGCGCCAGCGTTTTTTCAGTGAAAACGTGCTTCCCCAGGGCAGCGGCTTCAAGACAGCCCGAAGCGTGGCAGCCGTTGGGCGTGGCGAGAATGACCGCATCAAAATCGCAGTCCGCCTCTGCAATGGAATTGTAAACGGGGAGTTTTTCGTCAGCTCCTGCCGGACGTCTGCCTGAACGGGAAACGATACCGGTAATTGCAATTTCCTGCACATTGGCGGCAGCTTTGATATATGTTGAGGCGATATTGCCCGAACCAACCAGTAAAAAATTGAATTTATCCATGATTTTCTCCTTATATTGTAGTATTATCTGTCCACATTTCGCACTGGCTGATTACAGTTTCCAGAGCTTCTTCCTGACCTTCCGGAGGATATTTGTATTTTTTTAACAGGCGTTTTACCATTGAGCGCATTTTTGCTCTGGCAGTTTCTTTTTTCTGCCAGTCAACGGTGCGATTTGAACGGAGCATTTCGGTCAGTTCTTTGGTGATCGCCACCAGCTGGTCATTGTCGTAAAAATCTTTGACTGCCTGCGGTTTGGTCAAGGCGTCATAGAAGGCGATCTCTTCAACGGATAAGCCTA
>JAZQYS010000171.1:0-2627 GCA_045633645.1 Victivallaceae bacterium
CCGGAAGTTACGGCAGAGAAAAAGTTGAAGCCGCTTTCGCTTCCGCTGGTATCCAATGGGAAATCCGTCCCGATCGCGTTTCCCCCGAACAATTCGCCGTTATCGCAGAAAATTTAGCATGAAAAATATAAAAACCAATGCCGTCCGTCTCCTCGGCGCGGCAAAAATTCCCTGCGAAGAAAAGTTTTATGATGTCTCCGACGGCAGAATCGACGCCCTCGCTATCGCTGAAAAAATCGGCGAATCTCCTGAGCAGGTTTTCAAGACTTTGGTGACTTATTCCAACAAAAAGGAATATTTTGTCTTCGTCGTCCCCGCCGTCGCTGAACTCGATCTCAAAAAAGCCGCCGCCGCTGCCGGTGTCAAGAGTATTGAAATGATCCCCTCAAAAACTCTTCTCCCCGTTACCGGATACGTCCACGGCGGCTGCTCCCCCGTCGGCATGAAAAAGGTTTTTCCCACCTTCATCGACGAAACTGCTCAGTTATATGATTACATCTGCGTCAGTGCCGGCGCCATCGGCACCAACATCGCCGTCAATCCCGATCAACTCTGCCAATATCTCTCCGCCTCCTACGCCGATATTACGCTTTTTTTTCGGTAGAAAAAAAAGCTTAGCAAAAAAAAGCGCGTAGCGGTTGCGACGTTGCTGCAACCGCCAGAGGGGGTTGGGTACCCCCTCTGGACTCCCCCGGAATACCCGGGGGTAATTCCAGGTAGAAAAAAAGCTTAGCAAAAAAAAGCGCGTAGCGGTTGCGACGTTGCTGCAACCGCGCGAGGGGGTTGGGTACCCCCTCTGGACTCCCCCGGAATACCCGGGGGTAATTCCAGGTAGAAAAAAAAGCTTAGCAAAAAAAAGCGCGTAGCGGTCGGGTGCGTTGCCCGACCGTTTAAGGGGCTTTGCCCCTTAAAAATCCCCAATTGCCCGGGGCTGGCTCTTAACGAGCACAGCCACCGGGCGCGTTGCTTTACCCTGCGGTAACTCTTCCGCCCGAGCCAAACCAAACTGCGGCATCGCCAACCCTCGGGGTATATCGTGACGCCCCCATACACCTCTCATAATTCTCATAATTCTCATAATTCTCATGCAAGCGTCACACCCACGCAACACGCATACCCCCGCAGCCATCAAGTTGCCAAGCATACCCCTGCGGCAACTCTTCGCCCGAGCCAAAACAAACTGCGGCAAGCAAACCCTCGGGGTATATCGTGACGCCCCCATTTTGTCAGACAAGTCAGACAAGTCAGACAAGTCAGACTTAAGCGTCACGCCCACGCAACACGCATACCCCCGTTGCTAATAAATTTTTCTCAAAAAAAGCAGTCAAAGACGATAGTATGACACAAAATGGCAATGGTTCACAAATATATTGAGTCCAGAAAATAAAACAGGAGGTCCCCTATGACAGAAAAAGAAAAAAATATTATGCTGCAGCAGCTCTGGGATTTGATTGCTCAGGATGCGCAGGCGACAAAACATCTTCTTGAAATTTCATCACGGCAAATTTCCTGTATCATCCGTGAAGATGTTGAGGAAATGACTCCGAACAAACGCAAAGTTGTTGAAGAGTTGAAACTCCAGTGGCGGTTTGTCAAAACCATTCACGAAGATTTGGAAAAAATTGCCGCAAAACTGGAAAAATCAGAAATTGTTCCGGAATTTCCGCAGCTTGTTATTTCAAATGAACTCTGGACTCAGAACAGAATCAGTGATGTAAGTGAAAAAATAGGTGACTTTCAGACTGCTCTTCAAAACGCAATCTGGGAACTGCAGGAGTTATGCCAATGAAATTTGTTATCACCCCTCCCCGGCGGATGGTCCTGTGGAAATGTCCGGACTGCAACACCGAAAAAGAAACTTTTGAAAAAACACATCCGTGGATTTTCTCCTGGGTCCCGGTATTTTCCGGAAATATCAAAACACCTCTCTGCCCCAAGTGCAGAAAAAAAATGATACGCGTCAAACTCTATTATTGACAAGGATTGAAAATGAACGATTTTGAAGAATTTATCGACACTCTCAGCGAAGCAACAGGACGCCTGGTTTCTGATATTGAAACCGCATGGCAGGAGCTCAAAGAAGATCTGCGCGAAATTGTTACCGTGAAATATTTAAGAAGCGGCGGTATCGCTTACTGCAAAAACGGCGGGAAAAAGTACTACGGCATCCTGACCGGAACTCAAATTATTTCTCTTAACAGCGAGGGTGAACCGGATTACATGGAGCTGCAGGAATTTCTTGATCTTCACGACGCACAGAAACTCAAAGTCGCAACACAGAAACGTATTGCTGTCGGCTGTCATGAAGTGGACTGCACTGCAAGAATGTCCGTTGAAGAGGAAAATTTTCCCTCCACAAAAGTTTTTGTCTTAAAGTGTCTTGCCGTTGACAATGCGCTCAAAGTGGACGAAGCCATTGAAGCACTGTTCGGTTCTTTTGAGTGGCTCAACTACGATATCCCGCAAACAATGGACGATTCGGAAGAAGAAGATGCTCAGTAGCCTTTTCAAATCCCTGTACGTTTCTTCAAAACCGCCCGGCAGGGCAAAACGCAAGCCTGTGCCGACCGGGAACGGCTGGCTGCATCTGGCTGCGCCAAGTCGGATCGTAGCCATGTCGTTCTGTG
>JAZQYS010000172.1:0-4217 GCA_045633645.1 Victivallaceae bacterium
TTGCACACTCAACTTTCTTGCTTTTCAGAACTCATACGCATCTGATTCTCGGATGGTTTTTTGAAATTCCCGCCGCAAATCGGCTTCACCCGGCAGAAACAGCCAATCCCTCCCCCTGGCACGGTGATCTGGCGGAACTGCATTTCGGCTCAATCGGTCCGGACCCCCGTCTGCTCCAACTGGCTGTGGGCATTACCGGCTTGACCTTTGACAGCTCCGGAAACAATCTCTGGCAGGCTCAGACGTTTGAAAATGAAAACGGATGGGGCGCAGAAGTCAAGATTCCGACCTCCTGTCTGCTGATTACCGAAGGCGGCATATTTTTCAACTTCTGCCGCTGCGATATGGGAAAAGGCGAGTTCCAATGCTGGAGTCCCTTGCGCAAACGTTTTCATGAAGTGGAAAATTTCGGAGAACTGCTCTTCTGCTCTTATAATGACACTGCCTTGCTCCGCAGCGGAACTGCTCCCGCAGCAACTTTAGACCGGCAGGCGTGTGAACAACTCAGAAACTCCTGGGAGACTCCGGCGCAAAAAGTCATTCACGGTCCGTATCTTTCTGCACCCGATCAGACTTCTGTCTGCATTTCCTGGGAAACCGCCGGAAGAGTTCCGTCTTTTCTGGAATACAAAATAAAGGATTCCAACGACTCTCCGAACAGAATCTATTGTTCTCAGGCACACGGAATTCTTGCCAGTGAAACCAACCACTTTGCAAAGCTGGAAAACCTGAAACCCGACACTGTTTATCAGTATCAGATTTATACCTTAACTCCGGTCATTGATGCGCCGCAGAGTGCCGGAATCCCCCGTTTCTTCAAAACCGCGCCCGGCAAAGAACAGGATTATTCATTCTTCTGCGTCACAGATTTACATTCAAACGCAAACTACTTAACTTACGCCCTCAGCACCCCCCAAGCGCAGCAATCGGCATTTCATCTGCTGCTGGGCGATAATTTAAGTCACGCTGCCGGCAGAGAAGCTCTTTTCAACGGCGTCATTGATCCGATTGTTGCAGTCAATCAAAAAAATGACTCAGATACGCCGTTGGTATTTGTCCGCGGAAATCACGAACAGCTGGGTATTTTTGCCAATGAGTATTTTTCCGTCATGCGCCATCCGTCGGGATACACCCGCTATGCGTTCACTTACGGCCAAGCCTTCTTTATCGTTCTTGACAGCGGCGACGACAAGCCCGATGGACCGGCACGTCCGCTCTTTTCCAACACTCAACTTCTGGCTGAAGAAAAAGAGTTCCTTGCCGAAGTTGTCCAAAGTGAAGAATACCGCAATGCCGCTTACAGAATTGCATTCATCCACATTCCGCCGCTGACGGAACAGGATATTCAATATGATCTGATTCAGCCTCTTGTCCAGGCGGAGACGCCGTTGACGGTCATGCTGTCAGGTCACTGGCATGACTATATCCGGGTGGAAAAAAACACGCCGGAGTTTTCGCAAAATACAGCTCCGCGTGTTGTTGAAAAACTCAAAAAAGCCGCCCCCCTGCCCTTTGCCAGAATTGTTTTATCAACCGATAATCCCCTCTTCTGCAAAGTTACAGAAAAAGCTTTGGAACTTGAGATTTTAAGCGTTGATCCTGAAAAAAATGTTTCAACAGCGGATAAAGTCGTTTTTTCACGCTAAAAAAACTGTTTTCCGGTTTCATTTGTTTGAAAAAATGGTGTTTTTCTGCTATCTTATCAACGGAACAAATAAACCTTACGAAGAAGCTGAGGATAAAAAATTCTTCAGCCTCTTTCACGGGAGATATTGATATGGAATCAAAAACAGAAAAACATTTTGAAGAATTGGTTCAGCGCGTGCCGTCTCTCGGCTTTCTGCTGCCCAAATTCAAACAGATGACTGATAAGATTGTCGATCTCTACAAACGCGACGGCATCCTTTATATTGCCGGAAACGGCGGCAGCTGCTGCGACAGCGAACATATCGTGGGAGAACTTCTCAAGGGATTCAAAAGAAAACGTCCCTTTTCTCAGGAAGAAATCCAACAGTACAAGGCTTTCTGCGGAGAACGCGGAGAGTACATCGCCTCACATCTGCAGAAAGGACTGCGCGCGTTTTCTCTCAACTCCCATCCGGGACTTAATTCGGCTTTTGCCAACGACGTTGACGGAGATCTCAACTATGCCCAGCAGCTCAGCGCAATGGGCAGAAAAGGCGATGTCTTCATCGGTATTTCCACCGGAGGAAACGCCTCCAATATCGAGGCAGCTCTGATTACTGCCAAAATGATGGGCATTACCACCATTTTACTGACAGGCAACAGACACGGACTCTGTGAAAAATACGCCGACATCGTCATTGATGCCCCCGCCGGGGAAACCTACATCATACAGGAATACCATCTGGCAATTTACCATGCGCTCTGCCTTGAGGTGGAGGCTTCATTCTTTGATATTTGATTTATTCAGGAGAAAATAAAAATGTTCAAACACCGTATTATAAGTTTTCCTTTGCTTCTTGCTCTGGTTGCAGCCGTCTTTTTCTGGAAAGAGGGCGGAAAATATCTCTTTGCCCTGATTGCAACTGCCGGAAGTGCCGCCGCGTTGTATGAAGGCGCACAGCTTTTCAACAAAATCAATATCAAAAACTCCCCGCTGTTCTGTGCAGCAGGCGGTGCGTTGATTTCTGCGGCGTACTGCATTGATCAATTTAAATGGTGCAAATACAAACTGTGCGGAAATACGGCAGTTATACTTGCCGTCCTCACGGGATTTTATGCGCTTTTGGTCATGATTGCCAAGAAGAACGATATCGTTCAGAAAATCGCAGGTTCCATCAGCATTTTTGCCATTTTCGGACTGCCGTTCTATCTGCTTGAAACAGTCTATTTCCGCACACTCGGCGGACTTCCGCTGCTGCTCTATGTGATTTGCGTGGTCAAATCCATGGATACCGGCGGTTATATTTTCGGCATGCTTTCAGCGAAACTTCTCCCCGGCGGAAATCACAAAATCGCCCCCTCCATCAGCCCGAAGAAATCCTGGGAGGGCGTTGCCGGAGGTATGCTTATGTCCGTTGCTGTCAGTCTGATTTTCTGCCGTTGTTACGGTGGAGACCTTAAAAACTACATCATTCACGGTGTGATTTTAAGTTTGCTCAGTCTGGCTGGAGATTTAACTGAATCCTCCCTCAAACGTTCTGCCGGAGTTAAGGATTCCGCAAACTGGATTCCCGGAATGGGCGGTATTTTTGACGTCTTTGACAGTTTCCTTTACGTCGGATACTTTATGCTTTTTTCAAATTTAGGAAAGTAAATCCATGCAGCAGAAAATATTGTCCCTACTGAAAGAAAATGCAAGAATAAGCCTCGCTTCAATCAGTTCCAGAACCGGACTGTCCGAAGAACAGGCTGCCGCTGAAATAAAGAATCTCGAAAAAAGCGGAATCATTCGCGGTTACACAGCAATTCTCAACGAAAACGCCAATTCTGCGGCACAGGTCAAAGCAATTATTGAAGTTAAAGTTACCCCGAAAAGAGAGGGCGGCTTTGATCAGGTTGCCCGGAGAATCGCCAATTATCCGGAAGTGACTGATCTCATGCTGATATCCGGCAGTTTTGACTTGCTCCTGACCGTTCAGGGCAATTCCCTCAACGAAGTGGCAAACTTTGTTGCTGCAAAACTTGCGACGATCGACGGCGTAATTTCAACTTCAACCGGATTCATGCTCAAAAAATACAAAGAGTCCGGCAGGGTCATGGAGGATAATGATGAGTACGAACGTCTCAAAATCTGCCCCTGAGCGTTTTGTCTCAAACCACATCCGACAACTGCCCAAAAGCGGAATCCGTGTTTTTTTTGAGCTTGTCAACACGATGGATGATGTTGTTTCTCTGGGTGTGGGAGAGCCCGATTTCACAACGCCCTGGACCATCAGGGAAAGCGGCATTTACTCCATTGAAAAAGGACATACCGCTTATACCAGCAATCTGGGAATGCCCAAACTCCGCAATGCCATCTGCGACTATGTGGCAAAAAACTACGGCGTGCAGTATAATCCGGTCAATGAGTGTATCGTGACCGTCGGCGTGAGCGAAGCATTGGATATCACCATGCGCGCCTTGCTTGATCCGGGAGATGAAGTCATTTACAGTGAACCCTGTTTTGTTTCATATCCGGCAGAAATCCTCATGGCACACGGCGTACCTGTTCCTGTGGTCACAAAAAAAGAGGACGCCTTTGCACTTGATCC
>JAZQYS010000173.1:0-4694 GCA_045633645.1 Victivallaceae bacterium
CAAAATCAAATTCTCCGGCAAAATGGCGGTGTATTAAACTGTATCCCAACGCCTGATAAGCTGTGGGACTTGACATCAATCCATTCTCAAACGCCGCCTTTGCCTCCTCAAGCCAGCCTGAGGCAAACATAATATCACAGCGGCGGTTGATACGTTCTTTCAAGACATCGCTTTCGGGCATAATAAAAATGCTTTTAACACCGGGGAAACGGCAGCGTTCAGGTTTCCCTGATTGCAGTTCAAGTATGGATTTACCGGCAAGCAGACGCACCTCCAATGCCCGAATCAAACGGCGGCGGCAGCTTTTCCAGCGTTCAAAGGCACCGGGATCCAGTTCTGACATTTTTTTATGCAGTTCGATTTCCCCCTCAGGAGAATCATAAAGCAAATCCAGTTCGCGGCGCAGTTCAGGATCTGCCGGCAAGTCATCCAGACCGCCGAAAAGAGCTTTCAAATAGAACCCTGTACCTCCGGCGACAACGGGGATTTTTCCGCGGCTCTGTATATCTGCAATGGCTTTTTCTGCAAGTTCGCAAAAGGTAAACACTTCTGCACGGACAGAAAAATCCCAGATACCGACAAGGTGATGCGGCACACGCTCACGCTCTTCCGGAGTCGGTTGAGCTGTTCCGATTTCAATGCCTTTATAGAGCTGCATTGAATCCACAGAAACGATTTCTCCGCCGAGGCGTTCCGCCTCCTTGAGTGCAAGCGCACTCTTGCCGGAGGCGGTCGGTCCGGTTATAACAAGGATTTCCATATTCTGTTAATTATATACGTTCAGGATAAGTGAATCCCGGCTCCAGATCTTCGCTGTCAAAGAAACTCCAGGGCATCGTCTTTTCGCACTTCAAAAATGCTTCATTGATGGTATCGGCTGTCACGCGCTCGTGAATCAGTTCAAGCGGCGGCGCATGACTGTCGGAGTCGAACAATCCCAGCGTGACCGGTCCCTGAATCTTATAGGGAGCAATCTCTTTTCTGCGGGCAAGGCCGGCTTTGGCTTTCTGATAAATCAGTTCACATGCGGCAGAAGGAATCATTGAACACGCCTGATAAGGTGAAAGAGCCTCTTTGACAACACCCGTTTCAATCTGCGGGATTTTCTCAAGAAATTCAGCAGAAATCTTGTCGTCTCCGGACATCATCACGGCAGGAACACCGAAGTCTCCGGCAATGGCACACGCCATTGTACCTTCGCTCAAGTACAGTTCTCCGAGATTGATTTCCCATTTACTGTGGGGAATAATCGCTTTGGGAGTTGCACCCATGGCGTGCATTCCAATCAGCAGCATGGCATCAAAACTTGAATCCAGCAGCGGCATCCAATGGGGACCGCTGCAGTTGCGTCCGTGAATAATGCGGCAGCGGGGATCAAGTTCTTCGAACAGAATATTGTATCCCGAACCGTGACTGTCATTGACGACAACTTCATCAGCGCCGGAATCAAACGCCGCACGGACGGCGGCATTGACTTCAGCCGTCAGCAATTTATACATGCGGTGACGGTGACGGATTGCCTCATAGTTGGGATTTTTACGGTCTTCACGGAAACAGAAACCGGCAACACCTTCAATATCAGTTTGGATGTAAACTTTCATTTTATTTGTACTCCTCTGTTATTTTTACATTTTCAAGTTCAATATCCGGCACGTTGTAAAGAGTCAGAGGCTCTTTCATATATCCCCTGCCCCAAATCGTCGGAATGGAAACAGGCTCAGAATCTTTATAAACATCTTTGAAACGGCAGACATTCATGCGGATATTTTCCAAACGGATACCGCTCACGGATTTTCCGCCGATGAATGAGGCATCAACGGCTTCAATGAACATATCCGCAAGCAGAATGTTCCGGATATATCCCTCCAATTCAGGGAGCATATCCTTATCCTCTGTCCAGTTCCAGAGTTTGAACCCCTGACGGACATTACGCATAATCATTCCGCGGACAATGATATTTTCAATTTTCGCCCCGGTGTAAATACCGGTATACGGCACACGTCCCCGGTTGGGAAGAATGGCAAGAACATCAAATCCGATATTGGTATCACGGATGATGTTATCCGTAAAAATCACATCGCGGATAGCTCCGTCACCCTCGTATCCCAGACGGACACCGCAGCAGAGACTGCTCAAAGTGTTGCCGGAAATATGAATCCTCTCACAGGGTTTATCCATGCCGATTGCGGCATTGTCACTTTTGAGAGCAATGGCATCATCTCCTGCTTCAATCAGACAGTTGGTAATCCACACATCGCAGCAGCTTGAAATATCCAAACCGTCAGTATTGGGTCCTCTGCGGATATTTTTGATGCGGATGGAATCAATTTCAAGCTGCTCACATCCCAACGCCCAGACAGTAAATGCTCCGGAATCGTGAAGTGTCACGTTTTTAATGCAAATATTCCGTGCATTAAAAAGAATCATAAGAGAAGGATGCAGCGTCGTGGGATCATAAATCCTCCCTTTGAAAAATCCCGTCTGAGGGTCGCGTTCAACGGTGTCGGGTGCGCCGTCATAGCCGGGCCAGAAAAGGTGTCCTCTTCCGTCAATTATTCCCTCGCCCTCAATGGTGACATTTTCAACATCAAAAAGCGCAAGAAAACAATATTTCCAAAGCGGACTGCGTTTGACAACGCAAGTGCTGTCAATGTGTTCATCAATCGTTTCAGGAGCAAGCAGAACTGCCCCTTTCTGCAAATGCAGCGTCATATTGCTCTTGAGCCGGGCGGAACCATACGCCCATCTGCCGGGGGGAACGATCAATGTTCCGTATTCGGGAACAGCATCAACGGCATCCTGCAAAGAGGTAAAATCAGTCAAGAGAACAGTACTGGACATATTACACATACTCCTCTGTAATAACAACATTAACCATTTCAAGCTCCGGAACATTATAAACAGTCAGCGGTTCTTTCATATATCCCCTGCCCCAGACGGTGGGCAGCTCCACAGGCTCAGCATTTTTATAAGCATTTTTGAAACGCGCAACGTGCATACGGATATTTTCCAAACGGATACCGCTTACGGATTTGCCGCCGATGAATGAGGCATCAACCGCTTCAATAAACATATCTGCCAGAAGAACGTTGCGGATATATCCCTCCAGGTGCGGCAAAGTCTCAGGGACATTCACCCAGTTCCAGAGTTTGATCGCCTGACGGACATTGCGCATAACCATTCCGCGGACGATGATATTTTCAATTTTCGCCCCTTTGCGGATACCGAAAGTTTCCATGCGTTCCGCATCAGGCAGATTGGCAAGCATATCCAGTCCGATATTGGCATCGTGAATGATATTATTGGTCATAATCACGTCGCGGATGTATCCATCTCCCTCATATCCAAGACGGATGGCGCAGCAGTGACTGCTCAATGTGTTGTTGGCTATATGAATACGCTCACAGGGCATATCCCCGCCCAGTGCGGCAATATCGCTTTTAAGAGCAATGGAGTCATCTCCGGCGTCCAGACGGCAGTTGGTAATCCAGACATCCTGACAGCAGTCGATATCCAAACCGTCTGAGTTGGGACCCCGCCGGATATTTTCAAGTTCAATGCTGTCAATCCGCAAGTTACGGCAGCCCATGCACCAGACGGTGTACGATGCGGACTCCTGAATCCGGATATTACGGATAACAATATTCTCAGACTTGAAGGCAATCAAAAGTGAGGGCCGGGGAAATACCGACTTGTAAACACCGGGAGAAAAAAATCCGTTTTCAGGGTCACGGTACACCGAGTTGGGCGCACCGTCGTAATCGGGCCAGAAAACATGTCCATTGCCGTTGAGCGTACCTTCTCCCTCAATCGTCACATTTTGAACGTTGAATAAACCGATAAAACACCTTGAAATACCGATTTCGCGGCAGAATCCGGTGTTGTTGACATGCTCTTCTACGGTTTCAGGTGCAATCAATTCTGCGCCTTTGGCAAGAAAAAGCGTCATATTGCTTTTGAGTTTTGCGCTTCCGCAAGCCCATTTCCCCGGCGGCACAAACAATGTTCCGTTTTCAGGAACAGCATCAACAGCCTCCTGCAAAGAGGAAAAATCCTTCAGGTCAACAGCGTTTTTCATAAGAAGTTCGCTTTTTACCAGACACACATTTGAAGAAAGGCGTTGTCATAAAAGAAGACTTCGTCATTTCCCAGAGCCCCGACATGGCCATCAACAAACACAGAATTGAATTTGGTTCTGCCCTGATGGTGACGGGCAAGCATGTGATTTGTATTGTAATTGCTCAAGTAATAGTCCATTGTCAATTTGGTCGGAGAAGCCACCGTATCAGCAGCCATGATCATTCTGGTCGACTTTTTCACCTTGGGCATGTGGATGGCACTTTTATAGACTTCATTCACCCAGGAACCGTCGGATGCAAAATTGTTGACGGCACGCAGACCATAGGTCATGTCATAGCCGCCGTATTCCCATTGACCGGTGGGCAGCTTTTCCTCAAGCGGAGTCATATCTGCCATAACAGAGGGACAACGCAGGACCTTATAGGCAAGCATTTTATCGTAGACAAGTTTGCCGCCCCAGAAACGACAGGCACCGCTCTTGATATTTGTATTATACCCCGCAGCGGGGATCCAGTCTTTATTGGCATCGGCGTACATCAGAATGGCTGTTCCGATCTGTTTAAGGTTGTTCTGACAAGTGGAAAAACGCGCCTTTTCCCTTGCCTGCTGCAGTG
>JAZQYS010000174.1:0-1945 GCA_045633645.1 Victivallaceae bacterium
CTGCGCTGTTTTTTCCTGCACCGCCTGAAACCATGCCGAAACACTCCTGAATACCCCAGGGGGAAAGCAGCACGTTTTCCGCAGGATTGCGGGTGCTTGCAGAATGAAAAACTTTAAGAAGCGGTATGTCAGGAACTTGAGCCGTAAGTGCAAGGCTGAACGCGGCAGCTGCTGTAAACAGTATTTTTTTCATAACATGTTTTCTCCGTGATTTTTTGAGGTGTGCAAAATAATATAACACTCAAAATCTTTTTTTACAACCGGTTTGAAAAAAGCAAAATCAGTTTGACAAAATTTTCAAACAGTGCTATAGTAATTACAATATATTATGTTGTTTTTGTCCTGTAAACATGTGCTGAAAATATATAAAGGAGATTTCAGTTATGCAAATGGATTTGAAAGATATTATTTGTCGTAAGAGCAGTTTGAAGGAAACTTCCGCCTGCAGGCGGGTGAAGGAGCCCTTCACCCTTATTGAACTTCTGGTTGTAATTGCCATCATCGCCATTCTTGCTGCAATGCTCATGCCGGCACTGCAGCAGGCACGCGCTCGCGGACAGGCGATTTCCTGTGCTTCTCAAATGAAACAAATCGGTACAGCCATGCAGACTTATATCAATGATAACAACGGCTGGGGACCGGTCTTTGACTCCGGAACTCGCAAGTGGGAAACCAATATTGCTGCTTTACTTGAGGGATACCTGGGGTACAGTAAAGAAAAAGGCGTGAAAATGCCGGTGTTTGTCTGTCCGGGACTTCCGTTCCCTGAATGGATCAAAGCATGGCGCGGCGATGGAAAGAGTCCGACCAACGGAGAGTGGGTTTATAACGTTTCCAACGCTTTTTATACGCCCAATCGCCATCTCGGATATATCCACGATGGAAATCCTTCCGGTTACTGGAGCTTTCTGCAGAAAGTTGAAAAATTCCGTAATCCTTCCGGTTTTATTGCAATGGTAGAACCGAACGGCGTGCGTCAGTCTGACGGCGGATTTAAAGGTAACTTTGTCTTTATCTGGCGTGATGAGGCAACCGTTGCCAATCAGATCATGGGATTGTCTCATCACAACGGCGGAGCAAACTTCCTTTTCCTTGACGGACGTGTCGCCGATTTGAGGATTCCCGAAGGTGCCCGCGGTAATGCTGAATACAACAAGTATTTCTACGCTGACGGCAAAAACTTTGCCTTCAGTGAGCAAGGAAAATAAGGTTATTAAACGAGGATATTATGACAATGACGAGAGATTTCCCTGAAAATTTCATTTGGGGATCTGCAACTGCCAGTTATCAGGTGGAAGGTGCCGCGCATGAAGACGGCAAAGGTCCTTCTATCTGGAACGAATTTGAAAAGCGTCCTTCCGCAATTGCGGACAACTGCACCGGAGACGTTTCCTGCGATCAGTATCATCAGTACAAAAAAGATGTTGCGATCATGCGCGATATCGGTTTTGATGTTTACCGTTTCAGTCTGGCGTGGAGCCGAATCTTTCCCGAAGGCACAGGAGAAATGAATCCCAAGGGAATGGATTATTACAAACGCTTGTGTGATGAACTTCTTGCCAACGGCATTGAACCCTATATTACATTTTATCACTGGGATCTGCCGCAGGCTCTTCAGGATAAATGCGGCGGTTGGCAGTCAAGAGATTGTGCCAAATATTTTGCTGATTATGTGGAAAAGACTACTGTCGCACTTGAAGGACGCTGCAAAAACTTCTTTACCGTCAATGAGTTTCTCGGTTGTACCGATCAGGGATATTTCAACGGCGTCTGCGCTCCCGGTATTAAACTTACCAAAAAAGGACGCAATCAGGTGCGTCATAATATGCTTCTTGCGCATGGTATGGGATTACAGGTTCTGCGTGATATCATGCCTCAGGCACGGGTTGGAATCGCTGAAAACCCGGTGTTCATGACGCCCGTACTGGATACGCCTGAACATGTG
>JAZQYS010000175.1:0-1940 GCA_045633645.1 Victivallaceae bacterium
TTTTAAGGCATTTTTTTCTGAAAAATCGTTCATGTTCTCTTAAAAAATCCGGTTCTGAATTTTACTTTTTTTTTTGCTGTATTATATTATGATGTATAATTGTAAAAAAATCAACCTCAAAGGATAATATTTTATGGAAAAACAGCAAACTTTGGCACAAAAGGTCCGTCTTTCAGGCATTGCGCTGCATACCGGAATCCGCGCGACGCTGAACCTTGTGCCTGCCGATGAGAATACAGGTATCGTTTTCCGGAGAATCGATATTGAAGGTCAGCCCGAAGTAAAGGCAAGTGCGCTCAACGTGGTCGATGTTCAGCGCGGAACCACCATCGCCAGCGGAAAAGCAGTGGTTTATACCGTTGAACACATCATGTCCGCACTCCACTCTCAGGGCATTGACAACTGTATCGTTGAAATGGATGGTCAGGAACCGCCCATCTGTGACGGTTCAAGTCTGCCCTTCCTGGAATTGGTCAAGTCCGCCGGAACCGTTCAGCAGAATGCCGAAGCAAAAATCTATACCCCTTCCGTTCCCCTGATGGTCTCACACGGACACACGCAGGTTATGATTTTCCCCGATCCGGAACAGCTTTCCATCTCCTGTGTGACCAGTTTCAAAGGTTGTCCGTTTGATCCGCAGTTCTATGAATATGTACTGGATAAAGATACTTACGGTGCTGAAATTGCTCCCGGACGCACATTTGTTGACTTCAAAGATTTGAAAATGCTCCTGGGTATGGGACTTGTCAAAGGCGGCAGTCTCGATGCAGCAGCAATTATCCACAACGGCGCCATTATCTGCAAAGAGGAACTGCGTTTCCAGAATGAAATCGTCCGTCACAAGATTCTTGACCTGATCGGTGACCTCTATCTTACCGGCGTGCGGATTCGCGGCAGAGTTGTTGCAATCCGTCCCGGACACCCCATGAATGTTAAACTTGCGGGTGAAATCATCAAAAATATGCAGCAAAATTAATATAAGGATTTTTTCATCATGCAAAAAGTTTACGGTATCAAAGACATTATGAAAATCATGCCGCAGCGCAATCCCATGCTCCTGCTGGACCGCGCTCAGGAAATTGACGAAAAAAACTGGGTCGGCGTGAAAAATGTTTCCATGGATGAGGCTTTCTTTCAAGGACACTTTCCCGGACACCCCATCATGCCCGGTGTTCTCCAGCTTGAAGCAATGAAACAGCTTTGTGAACTTTCTGTCCGTTCCACCCTTGACCCCGCCGGTGCCGCTGATGTTTATCTCAAAGAGGTGAATAAAGTCAAGTTCCGCCGTCCCGCCAATCCCGGTGACCGCATCAAAATTGAAACTGAAATTCTTGAACTTGAAGCAAATACCGCGAAATTCAAGGCGAAGCTTTCCACCTCAGCCGGTGTCGCCAGCGAAGCGCAGATCACCCTCGCTGTCCGGGATAAAAATGCTGCTCCCGAAGCTATGCCCGGTCTCTTCAACGAGTTTGATAAACAAGATACCGACTTGATGGATATCTCTAAAGTCATGGATCTTATGCCCCACCGTTTCCCCTTCCTCCTCATTGATTATGTCAAGAGCATGGAAGGCGAAAAAATCATTGCTGTCAAAAATGTGACTGCAAATGAACCTATTTTCGCCAATGACTCCGAACTTAAAACTGTTCCTGAAGCCATTCTCTGCGAAATCGCCGCCCAGTCCGGCTGCGCCTGCGTTCTGGCACGTCCTGAAAATCAAGGCAAAATCGGCTATTTCATGTCTATTGACAATGCCGAATCCCTCGCACCCGTTTATCCCGGAGATCAACTGGTCATTGACCTGACCCTCCCCGAATCCAAATCCAGATTCGGTAAAGGCGGATGCATCATGAGAGTTGACGGCAAAGAAGTCTTCCGCATCAACCTCATGTTCGCCATCGTTGACGCCTGATTTTTCTTGTAAAGGCGGTGGGAGCCGG
>JAZQYS010000176.1:0-15616 GCA_045633645.1 Victivallaceae bacterium
CCGGATGTATTTCTCTGAAACAGAGGAAGAATTGAGGCAGCCCGGAGTCCGTATCCTGATTATTTACCCGATGAATGCACTTGTCAACGATCAAGCCAATCGCGTTGCAGAAATGTTGAAGGGAAATCCCGATGGAATCAAAGTTGCGGCTTATACAGGTAAAACACCGTCACAGATGACTGCTGCTGAACGCAACGAATGGAATAGAAACCATCCGGAAATTCTGCCGGACCGGATTGCAATCCAAAAGAATCCGCCACACATTCTGATTACTAATTATTCCATGCTCTCGTATATGCTTCTGCGGGATGCTGATAAGGACATCTTCGGTTTTGAAAAACTTCAAACCATCGTTTTGGATGAAGCGCATACGTACAGTGGTGCGTTGGGAGTGGATATGTCCATGCTTTTACGTGCAGTCCTGTTGCGTTTCAACAAAAGCGTGAACGATATCGTCGGAATCGCCACCAGTGCGACGATCGGTAACGGTGAAGATGATATGATTGCTGCGGCTGCCGGATTGTTTTCAAAAGATCCCGGCGAGATTTCTCCGATTACCGGTTCTCGTTATCTCCCCGAGCGTCCTCAGATTGATGTGTCGGTTGAACTGCGGGATGCTGTCGGTGAAGATGATCTTGCAGTGCGGTATGAAAAATTGCTTAATTGTCCTGTCGCGCAAAAATTGCGTTATGCAATGCTTGATCCCCAAAAATACGCAGAGGATAATGGACTTAATGCGGATGATTTTGCCAAAGTTGTTCTGGGATTGAATCAAGTTAAAAATATTCTTGGCTGTGAGGATGAAAACGATTGTTTCTATTTGCTTTTCCGCATGGCTGAAGCAAAAAATAATGAAAACAAATTTTTCCTGCCCTTCAAGTTGCACACGTTTTTCCGGACAGTATCAAATACATTCTCGGACATGGCTGTTTCTGAAGGATTGCCTTTGGGCAATATTACCGAACTTCCAGAAGTTCAAGAGGGACAACCGCTGCCATTGCCTGTTTGCAGCGGCGGCAGAAAACGTTTTGATATCTATTTTTCAGGTATGTTGTTTTCTTACGAGAATGACTACATAGATGAACCGATCCGGTTTGTAAGTGCAACCAAACCTGTTCCCACAGACGATGAGACTGTAGAGTGTCTTAAGAAAGAGTGCATCTTCAGATTGGCACGCAGTACAGAGCCTGAAAACCTTGCGCATTACCGTTTCAATCTCGAACAGTTCAATACTTGGGGCTGGAAGATTGTTCCTGCTGCAAACGGCAGATTCTGCTGGGCTGTTTCTGATCATCCGGAAGAATGGAGTGAAAATTTCTATGAACAGGAAGTGATATGGAAATCTCCGGATGGTTATTCGCTGCGATCCTGGAAAAGCAATGCATTTTCTTTTGCCGATCAGTCAGATGATGATCAGGACGAAGACTCCGGTGACGAACAGCAGAGGGGACGTTTGCCGCTTTATCCACTGGGCTATATCGGTCCGCGCAAAGCAGATCAGATTTTGATTGAAAAAATCTTCCACAAACTGCCCGATCACAGAGAACCGGCAGGTAAAGCCTGGCGCGGACGGACTGCTTTGATTTTTGCCGATACCCGTCGCGGTGCTGCCTGTCGTGCCAGCGAAATTAAAAATACACAGTTGCGGGAATCTTTCCGGCAATATTTGTATAATTCTTTCAAAGGAGAATGCCAAAATATAGAAGATATTGTCTATCTTTGGCCGAGAAGAGATCAGAATATCAACCTTTTTCTGGATAAAATCGGGTTGCCTGAAACAATTGCAAGGAATAATGCCAGAGATATTATCGAAGCACTCTGCCAAGCGGAGTTGGCAATGCTTCTGCCCAATTCAAGAACATTGGAGTCATCCGGACTTGTTCAGGTAACTGTTCCGGCTAATGCATATCCTGCCCATCCCCATCCCCGTCCCTGTATTATCAGCGAAGAAAACTGGAAAGATTTTATTGACAGAATCGTTGCATTTTTGCGTAAACGCGGCAGATTTCTTGTAAATGTAACGCCGGAGCAACAATCACTTCTGGGCTGGCGGCATGTTTCCGGCGGTCATCTTCTGACAGCCAATGACCAAACAATACTGCCTCTTATCAGAGAATTTGCGCCGGGGTATACAGACAATGATTACCAAAATTCAAGGGAACAAATTTGGGGTTATTTGCTTCAATGCGGACAAAACGATAATCAATGTATTTTCATTTCCGCAGAGAAGCAACTCGGTGTACGATTGAGCAAATTGCAGTTCAAGTTTGTTGATTCTGAAAATTGTACTCTTGAAGTTGTTCCTGATAACTACAGTGTCAGATTGGTTGAGGGTGAGAGGAACTCGCAAACAGATATGTACAAAAACAGCCGTGATTTTCTCAGGTTTACCGGAATTGTTGAGGATGGAATTATTGCCAGAGAACACACCGCCCAGTTGGAAAGTACAGTACTTAATAAATACGAAGAACAATTCAAGGCGGGAGAAATTAATCTTCTTTCATGCTCAACCACAATGGAACTGGGTATTGATATCGGAGATCTGGTTGCCGTTTTGATGGGCAATATGCCGCCGGAACCGGCTAATTATATTCAGCGTGCCGGTCGTGCCGGTCGCGGAGATACCCCCACTGCATTGGCATTGACTCTGTTGAGAGATAATCCCTTTGACTATGAAACCATGTGTGACAGCAAGGCACCATATATGCGCCGGAATTATTTTGCAAAGATAAATGCCGCAAATTCTTCTGAACAGGTCACACGTCATATACACAGCTATCTCTTTAATGAAGCCTGCAAACAATTGTTTAATAATCCGAATAACAATCCACTTGATTCCTGGTATACGATTGGTATTCTTTGCGGGGATGCCGGTACATTGGGATATATTCACCTCCAGGATCCCGATACAAGGATTCCGGAACTGTCTTTCGGCCAGGGTGAGACGGGCAATTGTTTTATGGATAAAATTTGTACGGAAATCAAAAGAATAGAGGTTCCGTCTCAGCTTTCAGCCACGATGGAAAATGAGATTGACGGTGTAAAAGAGAACTTTATTGAACGTCTTACCAAAATAAAAGAGGATTTTCAGGCTCTTGCTCAATATATGCTCGGTGTTCCCGGTCAACAGGGAGAAATTGCCAGACAAAGCGATAAACCACTGACACAAGCGGCTTTAAAAAATCAATTCAGACAGAAATACAATGAGAGTGTTCTGGAATGTCTGGCACATGAGCGGCTGACACCAAGTTATGGCTTCCCCATTGACTTGATTCAGTTTAAATATTGGCAGGATAATAATCCACGCAACGCCACCCGCGGAGATGAACAGGCTATTTTTGAATATGCCCCCGGCACCATCCATGATATCGGTGATTTGCTCTACGCCCCCGACCGGATTACTTGTAACTGGGAGGTCGGTCAAGCAACGCCTTTCAAGCAGGTGTTTTACTACACATGCAAATCGTGCGGTTACTTTAAAAAAGTGGATACACCGAGCAGTACCACATGTGAACTTTGCCGCGCAGACGTCATTGGTTGGGATGAACGTCAGGGAGGAAATGCACAAATAAACACCGAAAGAAATGCTCTTGAAGCTCACCGGGGCGAAGATGAAAATCAGCAGGAGCAACCTGTCAGTTACATTCAACGTTATATCCGTCCAAGTTGTTTTGAAGCAACACAAGATGGTAAAGTAACTTTGGAAAAACAATTGAGCAATAGCGGTTATACCAACAGACACTACACTTATATCGATACTTTCGGTATATTCTATCGCGGGGGAGAACGTGAAATTCAAGCCGGTAAATTGTCAGATGCGGATATTCTGCACCTGAATCAAGGAATCCGGAAATATGGCTTCAGCCTCTGTCCTGATTGCGGTCATCTTGAAAGAGAAAGCGGTTACGGAGATGCAAACCGGGAAAGACATAGCTACAGAAACAACCGGGGAAAGATAGTTTTTTGCCAACAAAATCCCTACCCGTATCGCAATATTCACTTGGGAGCGCAGCACAAATCTGATGTCTTCAGTTTGCAGTTGCCGATTGAAGACAGTTGTCAGCAACGGAAAAAAATCCTGACAACTCTGATGACTGCTGCCCGGTTGACATTTGCGAAATTTTTGCAGATCGATCCGCGTTCTCTCGGCGCAGAATGTGTTGGACGGATCGCCGGAAAGCCCGATACTGCCTCGATTCACTTCTTTGAACATGGCAGTTCAGGCTCTTCTTATTTGGATGACATCTACAACAATTGGGATAAGGCAAATAACGGAGATTATAAAAATCTTCGCACGCAAGTTGCTGAGTTGATTGCAACACGCAATATAAAACTGCTGCTCAGTTATGACACTGCTTATCTGATGCGTACCGGGCAACTGGATATCAATGTCACTGCCGATTGGCTGGAAGACCACCGGGAAGCTCTCGGAGGTGATCCGCTTGAAATCGACGGATATGAAGCGCAACATATCGTTTGGAGTCAGCTTGATAGTTATCTTACCATCAATCGTGAAATTCAATCGGCCCGCATTTTCCTGAATGATTTTGATTTGATGTACCAGTATAACAATAAAGATAACGAAAACACATTGCTGAATAAAATACTGAGCAACACAAATATTCATAATATTGAAATATATATTCCTGAAATTGCTGATACTGCTGAGAATTATCAGGCCCGTTGGTATTTGTACCAGTTGACTGAATCGGATGTTATGCGCCACAGCCATATAACTGTTTTCACAATAAAGGATTTTGCGGCGTTCCGGAACATACGTTTGGAAATCAACGGAAAAGTGTATTGGGCTTGGGCTCGGGCTCAGGATACCGGTGAAATCAATCGCGATTTTGAAAAAATGCAGTGGGCATGTGCAAGAGAAGCAATCGACATCAATGACATAATCAATGATGAAAGAACAGATTGCAAATTGTATCCTCTGCCCCAACCACCTCAAACTGCAGTCAGAATTGAGTTGATGGGTAAGAATCCACAGGGAATGTATCTCGATGGTATTACGGCATTGGATGAGCTCCGACGGAAACCGGTAACACATATCGTCTATTTGGATAAATATATGTTCAGTGACTATTATTACAGAAATCTCGCTCAGTTTCTGAAACATTTTAATGTTGCAAATGCACAGATTTATCAGATGTCAAGCCGGAACAAGATGAGCGATGGAGAAAACAATATGCAGCGTGATGCGATAGAAGAAGCTGCGTTTGACATCAAGCGTGATTTGGGATTGCAAGCTTATAATATCCGAATCGGTGAATTCTTTAACGGAGGTCATCGCAAATTCCCGCACGATCGGATTATGATAATCCGTTTCAGTGACAATACTTTCACCAAAATTGATTTACCCCAGGGATTCGGATTTACAAATGAGGAAAGAACAATTTTCAACGATTTGTCAAGTCTTTCTATCTTCATGGATGTCGGTCTGGAATACAGTCACATTTTTTTACAGCGTTACGAAGCATTGAAAAATGATTGGGAGTTGATTACAATATCAGTTTAGTTTACAAAAATATTTCTGCCTTCCCTTCTTCTCTATGTTATCTGAAGAAAAGGGGAGGCAGAATTGCTTTTTCAGAAAATTCTGAATTTACTGTCAGTTTTCAGAAGTAGCACGCTGTAAAAATATTTCCCGGTGTATCCGCAGAAATTCACTGCGTTTTTCGGAGACTGGAATCTTCAATTCAGGAGATAAGCCTAAGGCAGTACGATCTATCGGTGATATTTTGTCGCTGATGAGCATATGTCCGTCATCGGGATCAAAACTGATCAAATGTTTATCAAACAATGCATCCAGATGTGCTGCCAATAACAGCGCATTTTCGGGAACCAGCCGATTGACGGGATCATCTTTCCAGGCGGCAATGTGGCTTGCGCGGAGTACTTCAGGAACAGTTATTCCCGTTACAACACAAGCACTGCCCTCATTGATCATCAGAAACTCGCGTAATTTTTCCTGTCCTCTGCGTTGTTTGACAAAACTTTCTCTTTCTGTCACCTCAATTTCTGTCAGTTTCTGTCGCAATGCATCAATATCTTTTGCGAGTTTTTCAGAACGCTGCCTGACAGATGAGTGAATTGTATTTTCTCCCGGTGTTCCGGCAGCCTGTTTGCTGCGATTATTTTTTTCTTCAATGATTGTCTGACATTGCCGCAATGCTGCCAACAGATTATTCTGATCTCCGAAAATGTAACTTGCAGGGGGGATTTTACTGCCGCAAGACCGGTTGAGAGCCAGGTGGACTGCGTGATCATTGACTGTCAGAGCAAAAAATCTTGAATGTTCTGTGATATAAAAAGAGTGTCCACACCAACTGATTTCCATTCTTCCCAAAGCATTTGAGACAATTGTCCACCCCATCTGAGTAATTTGCTGTTCCGAAATCATTTTTTTCACCTGATTTAATCTTTTGTTACTTTTCCTGAGAGATTTTGCCCATGAGGTTGACTTTTTTCTGCATGAGGTATGAGGAAAAAAGATATTTTTTTGTCAACTCTTTGCCGTAGTAAGTCCGCAAAGTGCGCGTGAGAAAGGAGTCAGGGGCGTTTTCGTAACTCCACGAAAGAAGATTGCCCGTGAAACTGGAACGGATCGTGCGCGTAACATGACCCGCAGGAGTGCGGAGTCCCTCAAAGGCAAGGCCGAAGGGCGCATAGGCTCCGACTAAGGAACTTATTACGCCGCAAAGTATCAGAAATATGGCAAGACTCCATATCATCTTATTTTTCTGTTCCAGCAGATAAATGCCCGCAAAGTACCACAGCAGGGGAATCAACGGTATCAGATAACGGAATCCGTATGCCGCGCCACCGTATTCATTTGTCATGTAACAATAAAAACTGATTCCGCAAAGTGTGACTGCCAACGTCCCGAATGCCGCAGGTATGCGCTTTTTACACATCTTCCACAAACCCGGAATCGCAAAAAATAATAAAGGCTGATAACTGAAAAGTCCGCGGTATCCGATGAGGTTTTCAACCAGATAACCGATATGGCTCTTGTTGCCCGTTCCCGGCGTATATGTTCCGCCGCCGTGAGCAATGTAAAGCGGAAGAACCGTTTGATATGCATAATAATTCAAACCGATCATGAATATCCCGACTGCACCCGAACCGCAGGCTCCGGCAAAAGCACTTTTCCAATCCTTTTTTCCGGCAAAAAACAGTACAAAAAGATTGATAACACAGGCAAAAAATCCGATGGGCATGTCAAAGCAGGTTGCCGCGCCCGAAGCAAGTCCGGCAATGACTGCCGTGGAATAAACGGGTTTGCGGGAAAATTTTTCCAACGCAATGAACCATCCCAGAAGTGCCAGTGCCGCAGGCGTGTGGTTGTTGATCGTAACGGAATAACTCAACAGCCAGCTGCCAAGTCCCGCAGAAAGCGCAAGCAGAAACTTCTTTTGCACACTCCCCTTGCGGTAACGCCGCAGATGATTGAAAAGCCAGACAAAAATCAATATGTTGACCAATCCGCCGCAGATGATGTTATAAAGATAAATCAGCAGGTGATAATTGTCTTTGAAGTTCAATCCCGTTACCGTATGGACTGCCTTGTGCAGAACTCCCGCACTCCACCCGAGGGGAAGCGGCTTGTCAGAATAAACTTTGCTATCGCGCACAATGCGGTCCGCTGTACGGAACTGCGTAAAAGTGATATGAAACACCCCCTGTTCTCCAACAGCCTCAGCAACGGCAAAACGGCTTGCTTCCAGTCCTGAAAGTGAAACTTCCATCTGACTGTAACACAGGGAAAACAGAAACAGTACTGCAATTCCCGCATACGTCAGAAGAGTGGCTTTCTTTTTGTTCAGCATACAACGCTCCCTGCAAAAATCCGCGCCTCTTTATCGGCGTTTTCCAGCTGCTCAATGGACTGCTGAGGTTCTGCCGTATGCTGTTCCATCGTTTTGCGGACGATTTTCCAGATATGCGAAAATTTGATTTCTCCGCGGCGGAAACGCTCCACAGCGGTCTCATTGGCGGCATTCATCACCGCCGGCATGGTTCCGCCGCACGAAATGGCATAACGGGCGAACTCCAGAGAGGGGAATTTTTCGTTATCCACCGGAATAAATTCAATTTTGCTCAAAGCGGCAAAGTCAAATTTTTCGGGTTTTCCCGCCAGACGTTCAGGATAACTCAAGGCGTAACGGATGGGCAGGCGCATATCCGGCACTGCCAGCTGGGCAATCGTACTGCCGTCGGCAAGTTCAACCAGAGCATGAACGGTTGAATGCGGTTCGATGACGGCACCGAGTTTTTCTCCCGGCACATCAAAGAGGTATCTTGCCTCCACAAGTTCCAGAGCCTTGTTCATCATTGAGGCGGAGTCAATGGTGATTTTTGCGCCCATGCTCCAGGTGGGATGTTTGAGAGCATCTTCAAGAGAGGCGTTTTCAATCTGTTCCTTTGTCCAGTTGCGGAAGGGGCCGCCGCTTGCGGTCAGCCACAGACGGGTGATTTCATCCGGACGTCTCCCGGCAAGGCATTGAAAAATACCTGAGTGTTCGCTGTCAACGGGAATAATCTCCGCTCCGGGGATGCTCCCGGCTTTGCCCATGACCAGTTCTCCTGCCATACACAGCACCTCTTTGCTGGCAAGAGCGACTCTTTTGCCGCACTCCAGCGCGCGCAGTACCGGATGGATTCCGCCGACACCGATAATAGCGCAGAGAACGATATCCACTTCAGGAGAAGTTACCATGTCAATCAACGCCTCTTCTCCGCAGCAGGCCTTGCACCCTGCGGGAAGTTTGGCTTCAAGCGCCGCCAGGCGTGCCGGGTCTGTCGTTGCCACGCATGCCGGATGAAAAATATGTGCCTGCCGTGCCAATTCATCAATATTGCTGCGTGCGGCAAGTCCGACAACTTCAAAACGCTCAGGATACGCCGCAAGTTCCAGCGCGGCATTTTTACCGATGGAGCCTGTTGCTCCCAGAACTACAACTTTTTTTCTCATGGATCAAAATCTCTTTTTTTGGTTTGTTTGTTCGTGTCTACTATACTTTACAATGCCGTTTTTTTCAACCTTCTGAGGGATTTTTTGCGCGTGTTGAGTTTATTCTTGCTTTTTTTTCTGAAAATGCTTGGCAAAATCAGCAAAGAGGGGTTATCTTATAGAGTATGTTTAATAACTTGAAAGAGAAAAAATGGGTGCTAAAACTTGGAAACTGGCCGGGATTGAAAACACTGATGAGATCAAAAAGATGCAAACCGAACTGGGTTTGCCGCGTCCGATCGCAGTCTATTTCTCTGCCCGGGGAATCGGCGTGAAAGATGTTCCTGACTTTCTTTCACCGAAATTGGGTAATTTGAGTGATCCTTACCGTTTTCCGGGGATCAAAGAGGCTTCCGCCCGTCTGTGGGAGGCTATCTCACGGCGCGAACCGATCTTGATCCACGGCGATTACGATACTGACGGTATCACGGCAAGCGCACTTCTGGCATTTGTTCTGCGCCAGAACGGAGCGACGGTTTATTCCTTCATTCCTCACCGTTTTGATGACGGTTACGGATTTACGCCGGAGTCTCTGGATAAAGCTCTTGAAGCTTTCGGCTCCTGCGGCGTTCTTGTGACCGTTGACTGCGGTATTACCAGCTGCGATGCCGTCAAAGTGGCTGTTGAACGCGGTATTGATGTCATTATTACCGACCATCACGAAGCCGGTGCTGAACTGCCTGCGGCTTTGGCTGTCATCAACCCCAAAGTCTATCCTGAACTTGAAGATCTTCAACTGCTTTCAGGGGCGGGAACGGCTTTCAAACTTTCTCACGCTTTCATCAAGTACGGCAGAGAAAACAATCTCGGCGGCTTTCAGACCCGTCTTGAAGAGGTTCTGGACTACGTCGCTCTGGGAACTGTTGCCGATATCGTGCCGCTTCAGGGTGAAAACCGCATTATGGTCAAGTACGGAATCGAGGCTCTGCGCCGTCAGTTGCGCCCCGGTGTGCGCGCTTTGATTGAAAGTTCAAAGCTTCATTCGGATCTTTCTCCCTCTGACATCACTTTCCGCATGGCTCCGCGCATCAACGCCGCCGGAAGAGTCGGAGATGCCAATGTTGCCTTGCAGCTGCTTGAATCTGAACACATTGTCGATGCCTACAACTGCGCCTCTCAGCTGGAATCCTTCAACCGTATCCGTCAGGAAAAAGAACAGGAGATTTATCAGGAGGCTTGTGAACAAATTGAACGCAATCTTGCCTGGCAGAGTCCCTACGCTCTGCTTGTTGCCGGTCGTGACTGGCATCAGGGCGTTATCGGAATTGTCGCCTCCCGTCTTGCCCGTGATTACAACCGTCCCACAATCGTTCTGACCATTCAGGGGGACGATGCCTACGGTTCAGGACGCAGTGTTTCCTGCTTGAATCTGGTGGACGTTTTGAGCAAGTCCGCCCATCTTCTTGAACGTTACGGCGGTCATCCCATGGCTGTCGGAATCGGTCTTAAAGCCGACAAAATCGCTGCGTTCTTTGAAGCAATGGATAAAGAAATCCGTACCCGTGTTACTTCTTCAGACCTTGAGAGTTTCATCTCTTATGACGGAGATGCCCAGCTGCACGAACTGACTCCGGAATTCTTTGATTATCTGACCAAACTGTCTCCTTTCGGACACAGCAATCCCAAGCCGGTTTACCGCTTCAGCGAATTGCGCGTTGTCCGCTGCAGCCCCGTCGGCGGCGGAGCCCACACCCGCGGCACCTTCTCCGGCAGAATGGGACAGATGGACTTCATCGCATTCAACCGCCCCGTTTCCATGTTCCAGGATAAACTGCTGGATGTTCTCGCAACTCCCCAGCTCAACAAACACATGAACATGGATACCCCCCAGCTCAACATCGTAGACGTCCGCGACGTTTATTAAGCTGTGGGAACCGGGGGGGAGGCGAAAAACTTTTTTTCACGGGAAAAAGCCGAAACGTCGGCTTCGGTATATTTTTGTTTCCTCCCTGTCCACCGTAGCCTTGTGCGAAGGCGGATCCACTTTTCAAAAAAAGCGGGGTATTGGTTGATAGTATGATTTACCGTTGAGGCAGGTTTGTTATTCCGCCGTCTCCCCGAAGGGCAAGACGGCGTGACTCCGGAGCCGACGTTTCGGCAAAAGCGGGGTATTTGTTGATGGTATGATTTACCGTTGAGGTGTGTTCGATTTTTCCACTGCACTGACCTCAAGCTGCTGCAAAGCTTATTTGTTTATATTGACATTTAACTGTTTTTCGTGTACATTATAAGAACAGTTATTTTACAAATAAGGTTTGATTTTATGATAGACTTTTCAATTTGTCAGGCGGCGCTGGAACGCAACATTAAAAAAGCGCGCGAGAACGGCATTATTCTGCCGACGATATCCCAACTGAAAAATCCGGAAACTGTTCCGGAAGAAATCAAAGAAAAACTCCGTCATGTCGGTATGCAGGATTTTTCTCCCCTCAATCTTTTCCGTATCACCTGGAAAAATGAACCTGTGCATTTCGGCGGAACTTACGGCAAACCCAATATTATTGAACTGCCGCACGAATTGACCGGAGTCCGTGCGCGGATTTTCTGTCTGGTCGGCAAATGGTTTCCCACCGGCTGTCATAAAGTCGGTGCCGCTTACGGATGTATGGTTCCCAAACTCGTAACGGGACAGTTTGATGCCGCCAATCAGAAGTCCGTCTGGCCCTCTACCGGCAACTTTTGCCGGGGCGGCGCATTCAATGCCAAGATACTTTCTTGCGAATCCATCGCCGTTATGCCCGAAAATATGAGCAAAGAACGCTTTGAATGGCTTTCAGGTATCGTCAGTGAAACCTTGCGTATTTCAGGCGGTGACTCCAACGTCAAGGCGGTTTTTGATTGCGTCAATGAACTTAAACGCACGCGCAGCGATGCCATGATTTTCAACCAGTTTGACGAAATGGGCAACCACTTGTGGCACTATCACGTGACCGGAACCGCTGCAAGTGAAGCTTTTGAAATGCTCCGCACAGACGGCGACCGCTTCGCCGGCGTTTGTTTTGCAACCGGTTCTGCAGGAACCATCGGATGTGCCGATTATCTCAAAGAAAAATATCCCTGCATCAAGGTTTCCGCCGTGGAGTCTTTGCAGTGTCCCACCATGCTCAACAACGGCTTCGGAGAACACCGCATCGAGGGTATCGGCGACCGCCATGTGCCGTGGATTCACAATATCCGCAATACCGATAACGTCATTTGTATTGACGATAACGATCCCATGCGGATTTTGCGCCTTTTCAATGAAAAAGCCGGACGGCAATACCTCAAAGAAGAGGCAAAAGTTGATCCGGAATTCGTTGACAATCTGGATATTTTCGGCATTTCAGGTATCGCCAACGTGCTTGCCTGTATCAAGATGGCAAAGTATTATGAATTGACCGGAAAGGATATCCTGGGAACTGTGTTGACCGACACTTCTGCATTGTATCAATCCCGCATCCGCGAACTTGCAGAAGCGCAGGGAGAGTACTCTGTGAGCAAGGCGGCAGTGGATCACGCTTATGCCATGCTCGGCGCAAGAACCGATTATGTCAATGAATTGACCTATCCTGAACGCAAACAGATTCACAACCTCAAGTATTACACCTGGGTTGAACAGCAGGGACATGCCGCAAGCGAACTTAATGCCCTCTGGTATCAGCCCGAAAACACCTGGGATTCCGTCCACCGCGATATCACGCAGCTGGATGAACTGATTGAAAACTTCAACCGGGCTGTTGCCGGAGCATAAGATGTCCGTCTCTGCGGTGCTGAAAAAAATCCGGACGTGTCCGGCGGGGGCGGCAGGATTGGCAGGTGTGCTTTTTCTGCTGCTTCCGGCAATATATGCACCTTTCATCGCCAACGGCAGACCGTTTGTATTGATGACGCCGCAGGGGACTTCTTTTCCGTTTCTGGAGTTTATTTTTGCGCCGGACAGCAGTGAATTTTTTATCTATCAGCTGTTCAATTTTCTGGCACTTTTTCTGCCGTTTCTGCTTTTATTCAGGAAAAAGAAATTTCTATTGTTGTCCGCGGCAGTTTTATTGCTGATTCCGTTTATTTTCACTTCTCCGCGTATGGATAAGACCGATTACCGCAAACTGTCTGAACGCCCCGGTGTGCGGAGTATCTTTGCGCCGATTCCTTACGGACCTGTGGAAATCGTTTCTTCGCCCTGCGAAAAGCCCTCATTCCGGCATTTTCTCGGCACGGATACTGTCGGGCGCGATGTGGCAAGCCGTTTGATTTACGGTACGCGCGTCTCTCTTGCCGTCGGAATCCTGGCAACGGGCATTGCGCTTGTGATCGGGACTTCAGTCGGGCTTGCCGCCGGATATTTCAGAGGATGGTTTGATCTGTGTGTCATGCGTCTGGTTGAAATACTTTTGTGTTTTCCGACTTTTCTATTGCTGTTGATTCTGATGTCTCTGCTGGGAGATTACAAGTTTGAACAATCCATCCCCGTTGTAATTCTTGTCATCGGACTTACCGGCTGGATCGGACTTGCCTTTCTCGTGCGCGGAGAGGTACTCAAACAGTGCGCTCTTCCCTATGTCGCAAGCTGTGTCGTTGCGGGAGTTCCGGCATTGCGGATCATGTATAAACATCTGCTTCCCAACATCACAGGCCCCATATTGATTTCGTTTACTTTCGGCGTTGCCGGAGCGATTCTCTCTGAAAGTTCGCTGAGTTTTCTCGGATTCGGCGTTCAGCCGCCGACACCCAGCTGGGGCGGACTTCTGCGTCAGGCTTTTGATAATCCGCTTGACTACTGGCATCTGACATTTTTTCCCGGACTGGCACTTTTTATTGCGATTTTGTCGTTCAACTTTTCTTCTTATTTTTTCCGCAAAGCAAGGTAGTGTGAAACATGGAACTTTTTATCAACAACAATCTGGATGCCGCTTATAATCTGGCTCTTGAAGAAGTTTTGACCCGCAATTATCCGCAAGGTTTTCTCATGCTCTGGCGCAACGCCAATGCCATCATCGTCGGACGCAACCAGAATACCGCCGCTGAAATCAATGCCGAAAAGGTCCGCGAATACAATACAAAAGTTATTCGCCGTGCCACCGGCGGTGGAACGGTTTACCATGATGCGGGAAATCTCAATTACTCCATTGCCGTTCCCGGAAGACTCACTGCCCATGAATCTTTTGCTGAAAACGCTTCTCCGGTACTTGCGGCGTTAAGAGAACTGGGAGTGCCTGCGGTATTTTCTGGCAGAAATGATATTCTTGTCAATGACTGCAAAGTTTCAGGTTCCGCCCGGGCGGTGCTGGGAGATAAAACCCTTTTTCACGGCACTCTGCTCTTTGACTGCAATATGGATATTCTGGAAAAAGTCCTGATTCCCGATCCTGATAAAATCCGCTCAAAGGGAATAAAATCTGTCCGGGCGCGGGTCATGAATTTAAGCTCCTTTTTTCCGGGTGTCGGTATTGAGGGATTTATTGAAAAATTCGCCTTTGCGCTTCAGGGACAAGTTGCCGGATGTGTCCTGAAAAGTGTTCCCGAAGAGTTTGTTCTTCAGGCGCAGAAACTTGCAGATGAAAAATACCGTACCTGGGCATGGAACTACGGAACAGTTTTGTCTTATTCTTTTACCAACTCCCGGCGTTTTCCCGCCGGACGCGTCAGCGTTGAATTCAATATCAAAGATAACTGTATCTGCGATCTGCATTTTTCCGGAGACTTTTTCGGACTCCATCCCGCTGAAGAATTTGCCGCACTGCTCAACGGAACTTCTCTTGAGCCGGAAGTTCTGCTCAAAAAAATCCAATCCTGCAACTTCGAAAAATGGATTGCCGGCATCTCCGCCGAAGACCTCGTCACCTTGTTTGTTTAAAGAGGTGCGGAAATCCCCCTCGCTCTTTCGAAAAAGCGGGACAGGCTGCTCCCGTTGGTCGCAGCGGTGGGCTGGGCGTGCAAGAGTAACCGTTGGGGTTTGCTTGCAACTTGATGGCTGCGGGGGTATGCGTGTTGCGTGGGCGTGACGCTTGCATAAGACTTATAAGACTTATAAGATAATGATGGGGGGCGCCCGTCTTCGCCCTGACGGGCTACGCCGTGGCAAGTCATGTTATACCCCGTGGGTTTGCTTTTCCGCAGTATGGTATGGCTCGGGCGAAGAGTTGCCGTTGGGGTATGCTGCGGTAACAGCGGCGAGACTCGTTAGAGTCAGCCGCCGCATCCGGGGGTTGTCAGGGGGCGTTCAAGCCCCCTGACCGGTCGGGCAACGCACCCGACCGCTACCCGCTTTTTTTTGCCTAGCTTTTTTTTCTACTGAAAAAAAAGCGGTTAAAGGTCCATGAGGGAGATGAGTTTGTCGTGCTCAGGGGTCCAGGGAGAGGGCCAGAGAGACGCGAGTTTGGCTTTAACATCTTCACCTGCGGCCCATTCGGTCGCGGCGACTTTTGCACCCATGGCGAAGTTGACAGGTTCAATACCCTGACTCAAGATCAATCTCATGGTACCGATGGCGCGGTCATCCCAGCTTAATTTGCGTTCGGGATCGCGGGTGATACGGTCGATGGCGTCCTTGAGGAAGGGGTTGGTCATGCGGACAAGGAGTCCGTCAACATAGGCCTTGAAACCTGCGGGGGTAAAGAG
>JAZQYS010000177.1:0-18677 GCA_045633645.1 Victivallaceae bacterium
GCAGAAAGATTGCGGCATTTGAGATATCTTCAACCTGTCCGAGCCGTCCGAGCGGGACCTCTTTTTCGCCGAGAGTTTTGCGCTTATCGGGGTCGGGATGACGCTGACAGAGCAAATCTGTTTCAATCAGAGACGGATGGACGATGTTGCAGCGTATTTTGTTTTTGGCAAAATATTTTGTAACAGCCCGGTTGAGACCTTCGAGGCCGGCTTTGGCGGCAACGTAGTCCGCCCGTCCGCCGCCGCCGGAGGTGATTGCCGCTGAACCGATCAGAACGATTGCACCGCCGCCGGAATCTTTCATCATCTGCACGCCTTCGCGCACAGCCAGAAAAGCACCGTTGAGGTTGATGTCAACAACACGTTTCCATTCCTCATAACTGATTTCGCAGAAATCTTTCGGAGAGGTGAATCCGGCATTGTAAACCAGTCCGTCAATGCGGCCCCATTTCTGCCGGAGTTCCTTAAAAAGTTCCAGCGTTCCCTGTTCATCGGTACTGTCAACTTTGAAGGAGAGAAATTCTTTGCCAGTTTGGGACAGTTCCTTTGAAAGTTCTTCTGTGGCTTTTTCTCCGCTGCTGCTGAAATAAGTCCACGCAACAACGGCTCCGGAAGCAGCGCAGTCACGGACGATTTGAGCGCCGATACCGCGGGCACCGCCTATGATGAGAATTTTTTTTCCGGCAAGAGAGATGTTCATCCGAACACCTCTTTGACGGAAGCTTCAAATTTCTCAATCACTTCATCAGCTTCAGCTTGATTGATGATCATGGGCGGTTTGACTTTCAGCACGTTTTTGCGGACACCGCCGGTACCGAGAATCAGACCGTTCTTGAATCCGACGGTACGGACACGGGTGGCTTCTTCGGTCAGCGGATTGAGTTTTTCATCGGCAAACTCAACGCCGATATGCATACCGACCTGACGGATATCGCCGATCTGCGGATATTTTTCCTGAATTTTTCTCAATCCGGCGGCAAGGTATGCGCCCATTTCTCTGCCGTTGGCAAGAACACCGTTGTCAAACATTTCAAGCTGTTTGGCGGCACATGCCATGGAAAGTGTCGGGTTGGCAAAGGTGTGCAGTTCTTCACTGTCTGGTGCAAAACCCTCAAGTTTATCGTGAATGATGATTGCGGCAAGCGGGAGTCCGGCACCGACGGATTTGCCCAGACAGATGATATCCGGAGTTACGCCGAAATAATTGGCGGCAAAGGTTTCTCCGATACGTCCGAAAGTCTGGATTTCATCAAAGATAAGCAGTGTTTCAAATTCATCGCACAGAGCGCGCAGTTCCTGCAAGTAACGCTTGGGCAGAATCAGCTGTCCGGCACTTGCCTGAACGGGTTCAACGATGACACCTGCGGGTTTTCCGGCGACGCCGCGCTGGAAGATTTCACGGGTCATTTTAAGACAGATATCAATGTATTCCTCTGTATCCACGCCCAGCGGATTGCGGTAGGTCACGGGGTTGGGGATACGGATAAAGGAACGGGTCAGCGGCAGAAAACGGCTGCCTCCGAAAAATTTGCCGGCGGATTTGGTGGAAATCCATGAAGCACCCATGGAACCGAGCGTGGAACCGTGATAACTGTCAAAAAGCGTCACGAAATCACGGGAGGGCTGTACGTTTTTGAACGCAATCTTCATTGCCGCTTCAATTGCAGGACCGCCGCCGACGGTAAAAGAGACTCTGTTCATACCTTCAGGAGCTCTGCGGGCAAGTTCACGGGCAAGATAAAAACGCATCTTGTTGTCAAAGCCCTGGTGGATATGGGTCATGCTCGTTGAGTGCTCGCAGATGATACGGTTGATTTCATCGTTGCAGTAACCCAGCAGCAACGCCCAGCTCTGACTGGTACAGTCAATATAATCTTTGCCGTGGATATCCCACACGCGCACACCTTTGCCGTGATCCAGAACCGGACCTCCGCGGGTTCCCCCGCCCAGTGTCAGATGTGCAGCGCACTCTTCCAGTTCCTTGGGATTCATGCCGTAAATTTTTTCAAGCAGTTTGTCCATAATCAGAAAAATCCTTTTTTTAGAGATTTATAGTGTTTTTGTTTCATTTCTCATTAAATATAACATCACAAAATGATTTTTTCAAGCAACTATACATTTATCAATCTTTTTTTTGTGATTTATTTGTTCATTTTATTCCCAGTAACCGCTTGAAATTACCGGCGAGGATAAGTTTCCGCTCATTTTCAGAGAGATTTTCGGTCATTACGCTGTAAAGGAACATGCCTGCGCTGCAGGTGGGCATATCTGAACCGAAAATGATTTTTTCCACGCCGCAGCAGTCAATGGCATAACGGATCATATTCCAGCGAAAGGGACCGTGAGCGGATATATCAATATGAAGACGCGGAGAAGTTTTGACATATTCAAAACGCGGTTTGGCATTCGCAGGTTCTCCGGGATGAGCCAGAATGATATTCAGTCCGGGGGCATTTTCAAGCATGGCATCCACTTCAGCGGGCGTGCCGCCGTGGAGATTGACAGTCATGCCGAGTTTTCCTGCCTCTTTAAAAATGGTCAGCATTCCCGGTGAATCAAACGCGCCTGTATCCATGATGTAGGGAACAAGTTCACCGATGTAGCGGATTTCTTCATTCTGATACATCTTGTGCAGAAGTTCGCAAGACTCCTGCGGAAATGCGCCGTGAACGTGGATGCCCGGAATGTAACAGGGATATTGATCACGGATTTTTAAAGCATCTTCATTGACGGCAATGATATCTTTGAAATCAGAAATTTTCTTTTTGACAAGCGGCGCACCGGCATAGCGTCCGATACCGACTTTGTGCATTTCAAAGTCAAACTCTGCCATTGTTTCGGGTTTTCCGTAAGGACCGATACATCCCATTTTAAAATCCAGAAAGGGATGAGTGTGGGCGTCGATGATTTCGTAGTCAAGGGGATTTGCAATCATTTTTTTACCTGTTGGTTTGATGATAAGACCAGCAATATGCGGTCCATAAAAAACGCATTTTCCTGTTTTGATTCCGGCGAATAAGCCGGACCGCAGAATTTAAGCGAGACATAAATATCATAAGTGTTTTCTTTGCCCTGCCGGTAGACGGGCGAGAGATCGTGCTGCATAGCCCAGGTCCAATGAAGCCAGAGAAGTGTTTGCGGCGTTGCGGTAAAACGTCCGAGGTGATAAAGGTGATATTTTTCATCCTTTTTGACGGGCTTGCTGAATTTCAGCAGATCTTTTTTGAGAAAACGGCTGCGGATGCCGCATTCAAATCTTCTGGCGTGAGCATTTTTGAGAGGATGCTTTCCGAGTTTCAGGGCTTTCCCTGTGCAGGAATCTTTGTCATCAACGAGTTTTAAACTGTATTTGACAAGTTCGGGCAGAACTCTGAATTTCTCTGATGTGATTTCAATGACACGGCGTTTATCCATGCCGTCGGGCAGGGGATACTTTGCACCGAATTTCAGGTCGGCAAACTCTGCCAGTCTGGTTCGGATGGTCCGGAGTTCAGCACGGCTGATTTTATTTTCTCCGTGCCAGTAACGTATACTGCGGGGCCAGTTTTCCGTCAGGCGGTTCAGGACAGCCTGACGCGGCGGCAGATTTTTTTCAGGAGACCAGTTGTCGCGCAGGGCAAGCCGGGCGCAGTCAAGCGGAATCCGCTCAAAAGCAATATGCAGAAGCAGATTTTTATCTGTTCCGGCAAGTTTTTCAGCCTCCGCAAGAAAACGCTCTGAATTACGGAAAAAATCCCGATCTGCATAATTGAGCTGCTCCACTCCGCGGACGCTTAAATTTGCATGTTCTTTCTGGCGGGTGCAGATATAATCATACAGTTTCCGCATGGGTTTTGCCGCAGGACCGTAATATCCGTTGAAAAATTTTTCCAGCAGAGCATCGGGTTGCTGAGAAATATCCCGCTGCATCTGATAACCCACATAAACCCGCAGGGGATGAAATGAGGCAGTGTCCGGAAATTCACACTCTGAAAAGATGTAATCTGCTCCGTGTTTCTTGTAGAACTGCAGATTTTTACAGATGGTTTCCACGTTGATAATGCAGGCATTGGAGTAATAACGTCCGAAGTTCACCCAATAGTTCCAGATATGAATGGTTCCGAGACGGCTCCATTTCTGAATCATTTCTTTCACCTGTTTGTTGGCAGGATGCCGCATGGACAGCATTGTTTGGGTCCGTCCGCCTAAGAGCGTGTCAATGGGAGACATCCGGACATATACATTTTTCAGCGGCTTTATACCGACAGGTGGTTTTTCGGTAAAGAGATAGGCGGACGTCTGGATTTTTATATCAGGATAGATTTTTGCTGCTTCTCCGGCAACATGATTGACAAAATCCAGCATGGCTCCGGAGTGCGCACCGTATTTTTTTGTGAGAGCAGTACAGCCTTTGCAGACACAATAGCCGTTTGCCGTATCGTTGATTGAAAGATTGTAAAAGGCGGGGAAACTGCGGGGATTTTCTTTTCTGTCCCGGGCGATGTAACCTTTGAGCTGTTCTGAAAATCTTTTACGGGCCCCGGGATCAGAAAAACAAACGTGTCCGGGACCGTAAAAGCCCACAGGACGCAGACGTTTACCGCTCTTATCCAGACTTAAAGATTTTTCAACGCCCTCACGGGGCCACTCCCTGATGTAGTAGTAGAGTGTATTAAGAGGTGCGGGACGCCCGAACACCGTATCAATTCCCCGGACTGCTTTTTCTTTTTCGGAGATATTTTCCTGCCAGAAAACATTTTCGCGCATACGGCTGCGGAAATTGAGATTCTGCTCAAAAAAACGACCGCCCCGGGCGCTTGCATTCAAGACAAAGATTCCCCGTCTGGAAAAAGAGGGCGTAAAACGCAGATTGATTTTTTCCGGCAGAGGAAGTTCTTTGTATTGCGGAATGATTGTTGTCTGCCAGTCCAGCCAGCTGACGGATACAAAACGCTCAAGAAATTCATATACGCCGTAAAGCGTTCCCCGGGGGGCACCGCCGCAGATGAGCAAATGCCCGCCGAGTTTTTTTATTAAAGATTCCTCTTTTCCGTATTTTGCTGTATCAACTCCTGAACTGCGGGCAAAAAGGGTGCTGCCGACATAAATTTTTCTGCCGGAAACATTCTCCGTCTCGCGGCAGATCTTAATGGAACGCTTCAAGGATTTTTCAAGGAACACCTGAAGTTCTTCTGCCGCATACATCGTGGATGGTTCTGCTTTTTCAGGGACGATAATCGTCCATGCCGCAACTTGAAGACACTGCAGGATAATCAGAAAAATAACAGCAAATTTTTGCATTTTTTACTTTCCTGTTACCTTGAACGCACTTCAAGATCATCAAAGTAAATGTATCCTTTGGAGTTTCTGGCACCGCGCAGGCGGATTCGCAGATAACCGGTTTTCTGCGGATATGCCTGAAGACGGCAGGTTAAAATCCAACCGTTTTCGCTCCTGTTTCCGGAAGCTTGTGCATAATAAATCAGATTGGTTCCGTATGTGTCCGCTTCAGGACACCACTCCACGCTGATATAGGGATACGCTTCAGGAGAAACTTTTTCGCAGCGGAAACGCACCTTGAACAGCAAATCTTTCGGATTATCAATTTTAATAACGTGTTCCAGACCGACTTCGCTGGTGCGGGGATGCATGGTCAGACGGCACGCCATACCCATTTTTCCGGCGGGAACGATTTCAGCTTTGTTGATACTCTGACGATGCTGCCACATATACCAGCCTTTGCGGCTTTCGGGCGTTTCAAAATCCGTTTTGTAAATGACTTTGTTAAAAACAGATTCCGGCAGGTTTTGGAATTTTTTGGTATTCATCTGGTATTCCAGCTGTCCCTTGCGGGCAAGGAACCCTTCGCGCAGATACTCCGCCCGTTGTTTATGGTCGGCAAGAGCGCACATCTTATCCAAATAGGCTTTGCAGCGTTCAAGCATGGCAGGCTCAATGGCACTGACGTAAGAGTTGTCGTTCCATTGCAGATAAATTTGGTAATAGTGATTGGTGAACCATTTGGTTTTCCAGGCTTTGGTCATCCAGAAATTTTCAAGTTCCTCAAAATATTTTTTGAGATAGGGGGCGGCTTTTCTGCCGACGGCGCAGATATACCACTCTTCCAGCAGTTGATCCACATCAAGTTCAGGATTCCACAGCAGTTTGAAGGCAATATAAGGAGAAGGGCCGTCGCAGCGCATTTTGCCCAACTCCGTACCGTCAATGGTGAAATATTCGGCGAACATGTGACGGACGCCCTGCTTGTATCCGGTCTTGATGATCTCTGCCGTCAGATGCGGATAAATGCGGGGCAGAACATAACGGTTGTTGTAAAAGTAGTCATACCACATCATTTCAGATGAAATGCGGCTCCATTTTTCATTGCGTTTGAGATAGAATGCTTTACGGGCTGGATCAACCCAGCTGAAACGGTCATAAGTCAAGCCCGGAATCAATGCCGGATGCAGTTTGATACCCTCCGGCGCATCCTGACAACTGCTGTAAGCGAGGAATCCCATTTTCGCATGGGGATACTTTTTAACGACTTTTTCTGCGACTTTGTTGTAAAAGGTGACAAAATATTTTGAGAGGTCCGGGCGTCCGGAACTGTTTTTTCTTTCGGCAGGAGGATACAATTTGCGGCAGTTTTCACATTCGCAATAGCCGTTGCCGTCGGTGACGCCCAGAGGATAACAGATCAGTTCCGGATTTTTTTCAAAAGCCCGGCAGACGATTTTTACAGCTTCATCCACGATACCGGGAGCGGTCAGGCAAGGCTGCCAGTGAACGTGAGAGTGTGCCGGCGGAATATAGCGTTTGCCATCCAGAACAGGATAAAATTCAGGATGGGTTTTGCCGTAAATCTTTGAGGAAAACATATTGCTCAAATTGTGATGGCAGTTGACTCTGTAAGGTTCGACGCCGCGCATGAGAGCCGCCCAGTCCTGATAAACTTTGCGGGTGTGGTGAAGTCTGCCGTTGGTGACACAGCGGGTCAGATATTTGGGAAAATCGTAAAGTTTTTTTGCCGGGATGACGATATCTTTCTTTTTCGGCAGATATTCTCCGTATGGACCGGCATAGAGAAAACGCACGCCGAGAAAACGTTCACAGAAATCGGCGGCGGCATAACGGATTCCCCATTTGCCTCCGGCAGTAATTGCCATGACATTTTTTTCGGGGAACGTGTAAGAAAATCCCTCAATATCCAGTTTGCCTTTTTCTATTTTTAAAATGATTTTCGGGGCGGATTTTGTGTCTTTGATATCTGCTCCGGAAACCAGTTTGATATATTTTCTGATTGTTTCCGCCGCCGCACGGCAGTCGGCATCGGCGGCAGCTTCTATGCCGGCAACGGCTTTTCCGTTTTTGACAACGGTAAAACCGGAAGCGTGAAACGCCGGTAAAATGCAGCATACCAAAAGTACGAGGAATTTTTTCATTCTCACTTTCTCCTTATTTTATTTTAACGTGATAAAATTTTAAGATCATCAAAATAAATGAATCCTTTGCTGCTGCGGGTTCCCCGCAGTCTTATGCGCAGATATCCGGTTTTGCCCGGATAAGCGGGCAGACGGCATTTTAAGACCCATCCGTTTCTGCTGTGATTTCCGGCGGCATGTGTGTAATACACGCTTGCTCCGCCGCGGCCTTCAGCATCCTGACACCACTCTGCGCTGATGTAGGGATAGGCGTTATTATCCGTGTTTTCACAGCGGAAACGCACTTTTATAAGCAAATCTTCGGGATTGTCAATTTTTATGATTCTTTCAAGAGCAATTTCATTGCCCTTGGGCAGAAGTGTCAGGCGGCAGGCTCTGCCCTGTCCTTTGACGGGAACGATTTCTGCTTTGTCATTACTGGGACGGTATTTCCAGACCCGCCAGCCTTTTTCGCTGCCCGGAGTATCAAAATTACAGGTGTAAATTTCCCTGTTGAAAGCGGATTCCGGATAATCTTTGATTTTTCCGGAATTCAAATGATACAAAATCTGGACGCGGCGTTTGAGGAAACCGGCTCTTAAATAAGCGGCTCTTTCTTTGTGATCACTGAGTTCACACATTTTATCCAGATATTGAGTACAGCGGTCAAGCATATCTTTATCAAGCAAATCCATATAACGTTTGTCGTTCCATTGCAGATAAATTTTATAATTGTGACTTGAGAACCATTTGGTTTTCCATGCTTTGGTCATCCAGAAATTTTCCAGTTCTTCAAAATATTTTTTGAGATAGGGCGCGGCCTTTCTTCCGACAGCGCAGACATACCACTCATCCAGCAGAAAATCTGCCTTGAGGGCGGGATTCCAAAGCAGTTTATAATACAAATATGCCGTCGGACCGTCACACCACATTTTCCCGAGTTCAGATCCATCAATGGTATAATATTCTGCGTCAAAGTGACGGACTCCTGTTGCATAACCGGTTTTGATGATATCCTCAATCAGATGCGGATAAATGCGCGGCAGAACATAGGTGTTGTTGTAAAAATAATCATACCAGGCAACTTCTGAACTGACTGACGCCCATTTTTTATGGAGAAGCATATTATCTTTGCGGCGTTGAGGACTTATCCAGTTGTAACGGTCATAAGTCAAGCCCGGAATCAGCGCCGGATGAAGTTTCATACCCTCCGGGGGATCCTGGCAGAAATTATAAGCACCGAAACCGAATTTTGCACGGGGAAATTTTTTCACCACCTGTTCGGCAACTTTGTTGTAAAAGGAGATCAGATATTTTGAACGGTCCGGTTGTCCGGCACTGTTGATTTTCTCAGGCTGCGGATAAAACTTGCGGCAGTTGGCACACTCGCAGAACCCGGCACCATCGGTTGCGGCAAGGGAGTAACAGATAAGTTCCGGATCTTTTTCAAACGCTTTGCAAACAATTCTGATCGTCTCTTCAAGAATCCCCGGAGCCGTCAGGCAGGGCTGCCAGTGAACCTCTGTTCCCGGACGCGGAATATAACGTTTGCCGTTGTGCAGAGGATAAAATTCCGGATGTGTCTTGCCGTATTTTCCGGAGTCGAACATCTTGTGGATATTGTGGTGATAATTGACTCTGAAAATGGGAACACCGCGTAAAAGGACAGTCCAATCCTGATAGCGTTTCCGTGATGGGTGGATTCTGCCGTTGGTCAGATAACGGCTCAGAAAAACCGGTGCATCGCTGAAGTTTTTTACCGGAACGGAGATATTTTTCTTTTGCGGCAGATATTCTCCGAACGGACCGGCATAGAGAAAACGCACGCCGAGGAACCGTTCGCAGAAATCGGCGGCGGCATAACGGATTCCCCATTTCCCACCGGCAGTGATGACCATGACGTCTTTTTGCGGAAACGTATAAGAAAATCCCTCAATATCCAGTTTGCCTTTTTCTATTTTCAAAATGATTTTCGGAGCGGATTCTGTCTGGGAGAGTTCTGCTCCGGAAACCAGTTTGACGTACTTTTTGATGACTTCTGCCGCTTCTTTGCAAAAAGGATGCTCTGTTGCAATCTCTATTCCGGCTGCAGCTTTGCCGTTCCGGACAAGCGGAAAGTCTGCCGCAGAAAGAGAAACTGCGGCAGAAAACAGAATTATAAAGAGGAATTTCATTTGTTTTCTCACAAGGGTCTGGGCAGAAGTTCTTTGTAGTTCATGTGCTGACGGACTTCAACATGACCGTCAGCAAACAGGAACGGAGTCTGCTGATTGTGGGAAGCATAACCGCCGAAATAGTTATCCAGGCAGGCTTGAGTAAAACAAATATGACCAGCGTGATTATCCATGCTGACATTATTTATTGCAGACTTTTTCCAGGTGTCACCGATAACAGGATAAGAGGAAAGAGGTCTCTGGCGGAGACGTGAAAGTTTTCCGACAAATTCGCCGTTGTGATAATGGACATCGTTGCCGCAGGCGTTTTTCTTTTTACTGCAGTAGTCTCCCAGAAACGCATTGTAGCCGTAAGAAACTGCCGCTTTTATGCTCTGATGTCTTGAATAGCCGTTCTGCCGCAGAAAGCCGTACTGATCCTGTGCCAGAGGGCAGACAAGATGATTGATCAGGGACTTGTTTTTGCTTTCGTGCCAGCGGATATCAGATTGAACAGGAAATCCTGACGAAGTGTAAATCAGACCGAAATACCATTCGGCGACGGATTCCTGCCGGTAAGGAGCGACAACGGGCAGAACACATCCATCGTTTGCGTCCATATAAAACTGCCAGTAATTGCCCAGACTTTTCATCTGATTGGTACAGCCTGTGGATTTTGCTTTATCGCGTGCCTTTGACAATGCCGGCATCAGCATTGCCGCCAGAATTGCGATAATGGCGATCACCACCAGAAGTTCAATAAGCGTAAAGTAACCGGAAACTGCACGACGGAAGAAACGGGATTGCCTGGAACATTTTTTCATTGTCAACTCCTTTTTTTTATATGGAACCAAAAAATTAAACTGATTTAATTACAGTTATTTTTTTCTGAGACGGACAGGACCGATCAAGCCGGAACGCAGACTGTTCTTTTCAAAGGAACGCTGCAGCGGCGTGTAGAAGGAATAGGGGAAGGTTTTGGTCCAGTATTCCTGAACAGCGGGCGCATTGACGGCATTGGCAAGCGTGTTGCAAACGGTGATTTCCAGAAGGTTTTCGCCGCGGCGCAGAGCATCTTTGACGGGGACGATGAATTCTCCCAGAATACAGCTGCCGAGATCTGTGCCGTTGAGATGGACTTGCGCACCGTAACAGACTTCTCCCAGATCAATAAAGCCGATTTCAGAAGTGTCCTGCAGACGGAACGTTGTGGTGTAAACAGCCTTTCCGCTGAAATCATCTCCGAGAATATTGCGCCAGTCACCCAACTTTGCGGGAACTGCCGGGGTATCGCAGACAAGAGTTTCGTATTCGTGCAGACCGGGGAACGTTTTCTGCAGAGGACGCAGCTGCCAGTTTTTATCCAGAACTTTGATTGTATCTCCCGGTTTTGCCGGAGCTGTTCCTGTAACAGGACAATTACCGGTGACAAAGTACAACGATTCACCGGGTTTGAAAGTCCATTCAAAGGAGCCGGACTGATTTTCAACGGCGTAAAATTCTCCGGTGGCAGGATTGGCAGCGGTAACGGGGGCTTTTTCTCCCGGAGTCAGGCGGATTTTGATTTCGCGGGGAGAGGTGTTGAAGATGAAGTAGCTGAACGCGCCGTTTCCAAGATCACGTTTCGTTACCCGCAGGGCTTTTTCTGGATGATCCAAACGTACAAGCGGAGAAAGTGCTGCGGGATCTTCTCCGTCAAAGACCGGGAACCCTGCGGTGCGCAAGGCGGCGATTTTTTTCTCTGCTTCTGCGCTGAAAAGACATTTACCCGGCAGAACCAGACGGCTGTACTTCATTTTTCCTACAATCAGCTTGCCGCCTTTGAGTTTTGCTTCAACCAGCATGCGGTCATCAATATAATCAAAATCACATTGACCTTCAAGCAGCGTGTCGGCGCATTTCTGGGCGCGGTAAACGGCATATTCGTTTGTCATGCCGCCCAAAAGAAATGAGCGTTCATCAAAAAACAGAGCCGTATCAACAACGGGTTTTCCCTGAGCCATGAGGTAACTCATACGGGCAACGTAGGTATGGAATTCTCCGAAGTATTCCCACAGGGGACTTACCGGACCGAAACTTACGTGCGACATATTTCCGTCTTTGTTGGCTTGAGAAATACTGCTGAAAACATAGGTGTTGATACCGCAGACAAGCGTATAGTCAATCAGATACTTCATGTCTTTGGGTTTCTGTCCTGAACCGTAGATGGCGAACAATTCGCCCAAAACCTGCTTATTGCCGTTCTGATGTGCGGCGGAAGAGGCAAGTTTCGGGAAGGGGTGCAGCCGTTCACCGGGATAAAGCTGGTGCCAGATCATATCCACGCCGGGGAAATCCAGCGCACGGAGCGAGCGCAGAATATTGCCGAATCCGCAGGCATTGTAACCATGCCACTGATCTTCTCCGCCGAAGTGTCCGCCGGAGAGCAGATTGTTTTCTTTGCACCACTTCTGAACAACGTTCAGATAGCGTTCAATGAATAAATCGGCGAGGACATCGCGGTAATCAAGAAGAATTTCTGAAATTCTGCTGCCCGGCATGGGAGAAGCTGTCAGAAGATCGTAAACGTGCGGCATTAAATCATACCCTTTGCGCCGTTTGAATTCCTCCGGCAGATCATCTGTCCAGGAGAGTTTTCCCGGAAGACCGTTGAGATATGCCGGTTCGTCGGTGAAGGCAAAGAGAATGTTTTTGCCGAATTTTGTACGCATATATTTAGCGTAGGATTCATGTGTCAACTCAATGAATTTTTCAGTCACGCCGGGAACGAGGACATCCGGAACCACAGCACAACGCTCAGGGTGTCCTTCGGTTTTGACGATACGGACTTTTCCGTTTTCATCCAGTTCTGCGTAACTTCTTGAAAATTTTTCGGGATCACTTGCCCAGACCTGTCCGCAGGCACTGCCGGAGGGCCAGCCGCCCTCATCATAAAGATACCAGTGCAGTCCCATTTTACAGGCGGCATCAAAAACCTTTTCCATGATGGTGTGGAATTCTTCTGACAAATATGCCGGACTCATATCCGTACTCCAGCGGAACTCCCTGGGAATCGGGTGCATACAGACGGAACGCGCCCCCTTGTCTGCCATTTCTTTTAACTGCGCAATCAGAGAATCGGCGTCCATTTTTGAGTTTATACCCCAGAAATATCCGGGCGCGTACCGCACCGGCGGTTTTTTGAAGTTTTTGCAGTTCAGCATAAATGATTTTCCTTGATTTTATTTCCGCAGTATGATTACCGGGAGTTCGTTTTCAATACCTGTTTTTGTATTTCAATGTTCCCGGCGGCGGAGGCTTCTCCGGCACCGGTTTCCAGCGGGCAGGGGAGTTTGTCTGCAATCAGACGGCACAGATAAGCACTCTTGCTGCCGCCGCCCACAAGAACAGCCCGTTTGAAGTTGTTGCCGAATTTTAAAAGTGTCTGCTGAACCCGGTACGCCGTTCCCTGCAGAAGAATGGCTGTCAGTTCAAACGGGTCATGTCGTTTGCCCAGCAGAGCAAATACGGCCTCTTCCATATTGTCCGGAGAAAATAACTCCGGAGTATCCGGATCTAACCAATGGGTTATTCCGCTTTTTTCTGCACCGGAATCCAGGGCGGCAAAGCCGGGAAAACAGCCGCGTTTTTCCCAGAGTTTTACACATTCCTGAAACGGCCACAAGCCCATGCCGCCGCAGCTGCGGGCAACGCCTTTTTTGATAAGCGGCAGTTTGCGGAAATTTTCAGGTATCTCTTTTTCCGTATTCCAGGGTTCAGCTGCCATCAGCCAGGTTCCCAGAGAAAAGAGGATTTCTCCCTCCTGTACGCCGCTGCCGGCGTAAGCCGCCGCCGTATCGTGTCCGGCACCGGAAACAACCGGAACTCCGGCAAGAGCCGGCAGTTCAGGATGATTGATCAGCCCGATAATTTCACAGTCTGCTGCGGGAGCAGGCAGCGGATGATTTTCAGGCAGTCCCGATATAGCGGTTAAAGTGTGATTGCTCCGCATTTCTCCGCACAGATAATAATGAACTAAATCGGCTATATGCAGAAGACATTTGACATTTTTGAGACGTTCAGGAAATTTTTGCTCAATATACGTTAAACGCGCACTTGTTGAAACTGCCGCCCCTTTATCGCGGTATGAAAACGGCGGCGCTGTGAGTTTTCCGGATTTATCCACCAGTCCGAAATCCTGCGCCCAGGAGTCGCAGCTGACTGATAAAATCTGCGTTTGGCGGGTGTCTATCATACGCAATCCGGTAAGAACATGCTTGAAAATCTGTTCAAAATCCCAATGAATCCCCGCTTCCAGATGGAGAACCGGGGTTTTGAAGCGGTAAATTTCCGTCAATGGAAAACTATCGCCGCCGAGCATAATGCGGCCGCTGGTCGCACCCAGATCGATTGCAGCGTGTATTCCCTCAGACATATTTTCTCCGGATTAAGTTTAAATGCTGTTTAGTGGAAATGTAACAGCCTTTTTTGAAAAAGTCAAGCGTTTTTTTAAGAATTTATGATTTATTTGTTGAGAAAATAGCCTTTTGTTCTTTTTTACTTGAACAAAACGCTCATTTTTTTATACAGTGTGCGTGTTTTGTGCATTGATTTATCGGTAAAAGGGACACCTGTTCGAATTTTTTGTGTTTTTTTGCATCACTCACTTGAAATTTTTATGGAAATGATATATACTTTATCAAAGTGATATGCATATCATTTGTGGAGGGACCAAGTGCAGACAACTCAACAGACAAGAGAAAAATTGAAGCATCAGCAGGTGTATGACCAATTGGTGAATATTATTACGACACGGCACAACGTGGGTGACCGCCTGCCGTCAGAAAGAGATTTTGCGGCGGAATTAAAAGTCAATGTGCTTACTGTGCGACGCGCGTTCCGAGATTTGATTGCCGCAGATTTCGTGACGAAACGGGTCGGGTCAGGTACCTATTTGAACCGGGAAATTACCAGCAACTGGCGCGATCATGCGGTAAATCTGGTTATTGACATCAGCAGCAATGGTGCAATCCAAAAACTGTTTCAGCAATACGGAGCGTCCGTAGCAGAAAAGCATCAAAAGAAATATCGCTTTATTTACACCAATGCAGCCAATGCACGGGAATTCGTGCGTTCCTGCGTGCAGTACCAACAACCGACAATTTTCTGCGGAACTCTTCCAATTTACAGAGAATTCCGGGAGGACGTCGCCGAAGCACCGGAACTGTTTGTTTCGGCAGGAGCGTGTTACAGCGAACAGGGTATTCCATCGGTAATCGGTTCGGATGCAGTGGGTATTGATATGCTGATGACTTATTTACAGAAGTCCGGACATCGACGGATTGCGCTGGTTTGCTCGCGCGGGAAGAAGAATTCCGCAGCTACGAATTCAATTCTGTCTATGCAGAAAAGTGCCTGGATGACCCGTCTGGAAAACGATTATGATCCCGAACTGTACTTCGCTGTTGATACATTTCACTATGACGGCGATCAAATTATTGCCGCCTATGAGGATGGAAAAAAAACTTTGACCCAAACTGATTTTTCCGCAGTGATCTGCGCTACCGATGAACTCATGTACGGATTTGTGGCGGCTTTGCGGGAAAATGGGAAAAAAATACCTGAGGATGTATCTGTTGTTTCAATCGGCAATACCAATCTCAGCAGATTTGCCAATCCGCCGGTCACCGGTATTGATTTGAATCTTGAAGGACATTTGGATGAGGCTTTCAAACTGCTGTTTTGTAATTTGGATGATCCGGAGAAAATGGAAATGCTGCGGGTTATAAAGCCGGTACTTGTTGAAAGAGAATCGGTAATACAACATTGATTATTGTTCTTTTGCGCACTGATTGTGAATTTTTACTAAAAAATCATAACGATACAAAAAAATCAAAGCATGAAGACTTCCAAAAAAAGTCTTCTCGATTCCAAGATTAAATAAAGGAGACGAATGATGAGGGTAGTTTGCGGAGAGAAAAGGAAAGAATTCACACTGATTGAACTTTTAGTTGTTATTGCCATTATTGCGATTTTGGCGGCGATGCTGATGCCGGCTCTTTCTCAGGCTCGGGAAAAAGCCAAAAGCATGAGATGTCTTTCAAATCTCAAACAGATTGTTACAGCTTCAAAGATGTATGCAGATAATCATGACGGCTATTATCTTCGTGCTTCAAACAACTATTTGAACCTTACTTCTGTCTGCTGGGGCAATGTTCTTAAGCTGATGAATTATCTACCCAATAAACATGTATTCAGATGCGATTCAGGAGCTGCAGAAGCCCAAGTGGACGACAGCAGTTTTGGGATTGGTTTGAATTACAGGACTTTCGGCTTAAACGATACCAGTTACACAAAACACCGTAAAGAAACTGAAATCAGCCGTTTCAAAAACAACAGCAAGCTGGTTATGTACATGGATGTGCCCTATGCTGTGAATAAATATTGTCCCGGCTATAGTGGTCATGCACGCTCGGGTATATTTGAACTGACTGGGGGCGTCAATACAACGACCTACTATACCATAAGTATCCGTCACAGCAACAGTTCCAATGTCGCTTTTTTTGATGGTCATTGCGGTTCTCTGAGATATCCGGAAATCAATCAGAAGAAATATTGGCATCCGATCACAAGTTCTGGTGAAGTGATCGCTGAAGGTCCCAATGGTTCGTATTAAATGATAAAAACACTCTACGGGAAAGGAATTACACCTCATGAAATATATCAAATTGATTGCAGTTTTTCTTTGTACTGCAGTTTTTTTCTCTGTTTTTTCGGAGCCTGTTGAACAACGGATAATCCTTTTTGACTCATTGCGTAAGAGTAAGACTCAAAACAAACAATCTGCGTTTTACGACAACAAATCTTTACTGGTATATACCGATAACGGACTGCTTTGCGGTAAAGGATATACCGCACCGATATTAAAGATTCCTGCGGAACGTTGGGATTGGTCAGAAGGTGCCATTGCTTTTACCCTGACTCCGATTGATTTTGAAAGTGTCTCAATGAAGAAGGAGTTTGTGTTGATGAGTTCACGCCTGGTGAATCATAATAAACCGAAACTGGGGTTCAAAACAGGCGACACCTGTATGCTGTTACGAATGCAGAGACAGGATTTGAGCAAACCTGAAGTTGTGATGCTGCAGGGACAAAACGGTCGAATGTCGGACCATCGGGCCTATATCGCTATTGCAAACAGCAGCAAAGGCTTTTTTGTCAAAAACAAACCTGCCCGAATCGCAGTTGTCTGGCGCAAGGGGGATGAAGCATCCATTTACCTTAATGGCGTAAAAATCGGTTCCGGCAAGCCTTTTTATTTTCCTGGACCGGACAAACTGAGATGTGTGAATCTTCTTGCAGGCGGTGCCAAACGGGGGTGGGGTGTTCTGGACGGTACAGCCTACATGACAGACTTACTGATCGTAAAGGGACGCACTTCATTCGAGGAACTGCAGTTGGTCGATTCCGGTCTGTCCGTCATCAGAGAAAAAAAAACAACACAAATGTCCGAAAAGGGGAATCAGACAGATGCTCTGCCTGTCATTGCTTTTCCCCCGCTGAAGAAGGCAGCAAAGTTAGATGGGAAATTTGATGAATATGGCTTTGTTTGCAGCGGATTTATCAGAGAAAACACTGGTTTGTTAGCGGATTTTCCTTGTTATTTTTACACTGCTGCAGATGCGAAAAATATCTATATGGGAATCAAATGTGACTGGAGTAAAAAGACCCCGTACAATCCGGTTTCTTCTGCAGCTGTCAATGACGATTCATCCCTTATTTCTTCAGGCGATATAGCCTGTTTCTTTTTTCGTAAGGTCACGCAGCCGGGAGCTAAAGGATATTCAGGAACTTATATAACGATTGCTCCCAATAATTGTGTTTATGATGCAAAGGAAGATATTGACTGGAGTCGTAACCTTTGTGTTCGCAATAAGAAATTTGATTCCGGGGTTAAGACATACAGTTCTTATAAAAACGGTATTTGGAGTATTGAAGTTGTTTTACCACGCAAACAGAACAACCTTGCCTCTGATGAATTTCAATTCTCCGCGGGTGTTCGTTTGCAAAATCAATCACTTCACCTTAAGAACCACAGATATTGGTTTGACAATGTGGATGCTTTCCTGACAGGGAAATGTATTGCAGCTCCATTGGCTTTGGCGATTGAAAAGCAAAAAACTGGCTGGAAACTGGTTACGGATGGAAATGCAGAATACAAGGTGAGCCTGGATAAAACGCAAAAAGTGACAAAAGTTACAGAAATCGTTGCAGATCAAATTGTTGGTTCAATTTCAGGATATCAGACGATTGAAAATGTTCAGAAGATATCCGGCAAGAACCTCAAACAGACGATTCCATTCCCCCCCTTGGGATTATATACCTTTTCCTATCAAGCTCAGGCTGCGGATGGCAGCATCCTTCTGTCGAGGCAGATTCCCTTTTTGCAGCGTAAGGATGTTGAATTAACTTTGCAAAACAATCCCATCGCTAAAAAACTGAAAGTCAAAGTTGAGTTTCCGGGGATTACAGTCCAAAAGGGGGAAGTGTTTACTCTGGGACTTCAGACAAAAGAAGGCCGGCAGGTTTTATCGAAATCCATTACTGTTCCGCAGGATTCTCCCTCGGAATTGGAGTTCAATTTGAATACAGGCAGTCTTGCTCAGGGAAACTATATCGTAAAAGTTTGCCGGGGAACTGTCGAGTTGGCTGAAAAGGATTATGAGGTAAAGCCATTGCCGGAATGGTATACAAAGCCGGTGGCAATGAAAGCATTGAAGGCTGATTATGCTCCAATTCCGTGGCAGGAGGGGGTAACCGTAAAAGGAGGATGCGTTTCCGTATGGGGACGCAAATTCATGTTCGGTAAAAGAGGTCTCGAAAAGATAACTTCTCAGGGAAAAACCGTTTTATATGCTCCTGTTGTTCTGCAGTATAGAAAAGACGGAAAATCGTTTCAAATCATACCTGAACTCAAGGAAATACAGCAACTTGGCAAAGGCAGAGTCCTGGTTCGCACCGAAGGTCAGGATGTAAATTTCCGCTGCAGCATACGCCATACCATTGAATTCGACGGTTTGGATATTTTGGGGTTGGAAGTCCATCCGCAAAACTTGAATTGTTCTGTCGAAAAAATGGAGTT
>JAZQYS010000178.1:0-4176 GCA_045633645.1 Victivallaceae bacterium
GGCTTTTTCTTCAGCCGCAGTATCTTTTTCTTCTTCTGCGGTATTCAGAATATCCTCAACTCCGGTGTTGGTATCCGGGGTTGAGGCTTCCGGCTGTTCGTTTCCGGAAACGGCTTCTTTGTTTTCTTCGCTCATATTTTCTCAATCTCCATATTTAAGCATTTATTCAGAATATTAATATATCGCATGGATGATGATAATTCAACTCATTTTCATTTGAAAAGAGAGGTTATCCGGGGTATATTATGATGTATTATTGTAGTTGTGTGTCTAAACTTCCGGAAAACTGAACTTTTCCGGCTTTTAACAGGAGTGTATCATGCCGTTTGATCGCGGATCTTTTGCTTTTACGATGTTTGAGCTTCCGGATAAACTTCCGGAAAATATCATTGAACTTTTTGCCGCCCACCATGCGGGAACCCTTGACTCTGTGACCGGAGACCCCGAAGTCGGCTGGGTGACGGGACACGGATTGCTTGATACCAATATCAATCCCGGTAATTCCCAGTTGGGCGGATGTTATTATTTGACTCTGCGTCAGGCTGTCCGCAAAATTCCGTCCTCTCTGCTTGCTGCGCTCTGCCGCCGCGAAGAACAGGCGGTTATGCGCGCTGAAAACAAGCAGTATCTTTCCGGAAAACAGAAGCGGGAAATCAAAGAGGATATGATTGAAATGCATCTTAACAAGATGCCGCCCTCTCTTTCGGGTATCACTGTTGTCATTGAACCCAATTCCGGACTGCTTTATGTCGGCGCAACCAGCAATACCCAGATTGATCTTTTTGTGGAAAACTTCGTTCAGGTGACGGATATGGAACCCATTCAGCTGACACCTGAACTGATTCTGGAACGTGAATTTAAAACCACAAGTGCCGAGTTCCCGCAGCTTTCCATTGACGGCAGGAACAACGGAGAAATTTCCATCGGCAGGGATTTCCTCATGTATCTCTGGTATTTCGGTGAAACCGTCGGCAAACTTCAGGATCCCGATTACGGCGAATTTGATCTTATGATTGAAGGTCCTCTGGTCTTTGCCGGTGATGACGATGACCGCGGTTCCGCTGAAACATCCGTCAAAAAAGGCGGAAGTCCTCTCCGCAGTGCTGAGGCGAAAGCCGCAATCAGTGTCGGCAAGAAACTTAAAAAAGCCAAGTTGACCATCACCCGTCTCAATCAGATCTGGACCGGAACTTTTGATGCCGATAAATTTGTTTTCTCAGGCTTCAAACTGCCCGAAGGCGAAGAGATGAACGATGATGAAATTTTTGCCGAACGCATTGAAAATCTCGGTGTTTTCAGAACGGCTCTGATCGGTTACTTCAAAGCATTTGCCCAGGCAATGCTCGGAGATGAATTTGAAAAAACTCAGGCAGCCATCCGCGAATGGGCGGCAAGCCGCGACGGAATTTGATATCATGCCTCACGAAGAAGATAAAAGTATACGTTTTCTGACGGAATTCTACGGAATCCTTGATGTTCCGCAGGATAAAATCGTTGAATTGGATTTGGGCTGCGGTGCCGGCAGTTACACAATTGCCATGGCAAAGCGTTTCCCTGAGCGTCATGTTTACGCCGCCGATGTCATGCTCGGACGTCTGCGTAAAGTTGTGAAACGCAGTGCCAGAGCGGGCGCAGACAATGTTGAAGTTCTGCGGGTTGAGGCGCGTTATCTGCTGGGCAGACTGCTGCCGGATCGCTCTCTTGACCGTATCCATCTGCTCTGTCCCGATCCCTGGCCCAAGGGCAGACACAAGGGACACCGTCTGCTTGCCAGTGATTTCACCACTCAGATACACCGGGTGCTGAAAGATGACGGAATCTTTCACTTTTCAAGTGATGATGAATACTACCGTGATGCTGTCGGACGCGTTCTGACTGCCTCCGGACTTTTTGCGCCCTGCGATGAAGCGATTACTGATTTGCAGGGGATTGCCAGCGATTTTGAACTGCGCTGGCTTGAAGAAGGAAAGACTGTTCCGCACCGGGCATGGAAAAAACTTCCTCTGCCTCCGCCCGGAGCCGGACACTAAAAGATTTTGAATATCAATTTTTTCAGGAGAATCATAAAATGACTATTTACGAAGAACTCAAACGGCGCGGGTTTATCTATCAGGAAACCGACAGTGCCGCAATCGAAAAGAAACTGACCACCGAACAGGTGACGTTTTACTGCGGATTTGACCCCACCGGTTCCAGTCTGCACGTCGGACACCTGCTGCCGGTGATGGCAATGCGTCTGCTTCAGAAGGCCGGACACATTCCCATTGCTCTGGTCGGCGGTGCTACGGGTATGATCGGCGACCCCTCCGGACGCTCTTCCGCCCGTGTGATGATGACTCTTGAAGAAATTGCCGCCAATGCTGAAAGTCTCAAAAAACAGCTTGCCTACTTCATTACCCTTGAAAACGGCAAAGCGCATTTTGTCAACAATGCTGACTGGCTGACCAAGATGAGCATGATTGAATTTCTGCGCGATGTCGGCAGCCGCTTTTCTGTCAACCGCATGCTGGCGCAGAAATCCGTTGAAAGCCGTCTTGAAAACGGATTGTCTTATCTTGAATTTTCTTACTCTCTGCTTCAGGGATACGATTTCTATCACCTGAACAAAACTTTGAACTGCACCCTTGAAATCGGCGGACAGGATCAGTGGGGCAATATGGCGGCGGGAACGGAATTTATCCGCCGTTCCTATCAGGATGAAACCAGAGATGTCCACTTTATGACCATCCCGCTTCTGATGAATCCTGCGACCGGACAGAAGTTCGGCAAGTCCGTCGGCGGCGCAAGTGTCTGGCTGGATACCACGCGTACTTCTCCGTTTGAATACTACCAGTTCTGGCGCAACTGCGATGACTCCATGCTGCCGGATTTGCTCAAACGTTTTGCCATTGAACTGCCCGTTGAAGAGTGCGAAGCTCTTGCCGAATGCGGCAATGTCAACAGAGCCAAAGAAATTCTTGCCTGCGAAGCAACAGCTCTTGCACACGGTGAAAAGACCGCCCGCGAAGTCTTTGCCGCCGCCGGAACCCGTTTCGGTTTTGCCGATCCTGAGGGGAAAATTCCGACAACCAGCAAAGCGGCGGCTCCCGTGAGTGCCGAAGTGGAACTCCCGGTAACTGAAATTGACGCTGCCGAGTTCGGCGAAAACGGTATCACTGTTCCCCGTCTGCTGGTGTTGACCGGTATCTGCAAGAGTACCTCTGACGGACGCCGTCTGATTCAGGGCGGTGCAGTTTCCATTGATGACGTAAAAGTGACTGATCCCAATTATGCCGTGACGGCGGAACAGCTTCCGCTGACTTTGAAATCCGGCAAAAAGAACTTCCGCCGTCTGGCGGTCAAAGGATAAAAAATGAGCAGAGTTCCCGAACTTCTGGCGCCTGCGGGCAGTCCGGCGTGTGCATTGGCGGCATTTGAGTCAGGTGCCGATGCCGTTTATGCCGGACTTGCAAAATTCAACGCAAGAGAGCGCGGAGAAAATTTTGATCCTGAAACCATGATGAAAGTGGTGGACTTTGCCCACCGCAACGGTAAAAAGGTGTATCTGACTCTTAATACGCTGATAAAAGAACAGGAACTGCCTGAAGTTGTGGAACTGCTTGACACGGTCCGTGCCATCGGTCCGGATGCACTTTTAGTGCAGGATCTGGGAACGCTGAGAATTGTCCGTGAATACTTTCCTTCTCTTGAACTGCATGCTTCAACGCAGATGGGATTTCATAATTCTGCGGGCTTTGCCGTTGCGGAAAAACTGGGCGTTTCGCGCATTGTGCTTGAACGTCAGGTAACCATGCAGGAATTGGCGGATATCCGCAAACGCACCAATCTTGAAATTGAAGTTTTTATTCATGGTGCGCTCTGCTGTTCGCTTTCAGGTATGTGTCTGTTTTCGTCCTGGCTCGGGGCGCACAGCGGCAACCGCGGCAAATGCAAACAGCCCTGCCGCCGCCGTTATTTTGCCAAAAACGGTAACGGATTTTTCTTTTCTCCGCAGGATCTTTGCATGGCGGAATACATTCCGCAGCTGAAGCAAATCGGTGTGCAGTCTCTTAAAATTGAGGGACGTCTGCGTCAACCGGATTATGTGGAGTCCACCGTCAGTGCTTACCGTCTTCTGCTGGATGCGCCTGAGAGCGACTTTGCCGAAGCTCTGGGAGAAGCGCGTGCGCTGCTTGC
>JAZQYS010000179.1:0-3591 GCA_045633645.1 Victivallaceae bacterium
GTGATGAGGCACGCGGCAAACGCAACAGCAAGCAGCAGAAGAAAAATTTCGCAGAGGACGAGGGTTTTGCGGATACGTTCACCGTAACGGCGGGTGCCGAGATCGTAGGTGATTCCGGTCATGATGGATAAGGGACCGAGCAGATAAATGATTGCACGGGATTCGCTGTCGTTAAAAATCCAGACGATAACCAGATTGACAAGAAACAGAGTTCTCAGATAGCGGCTGTAAATGGGGGTTTTGTCCAAATCCTGAAGAGCCACACAAAAGGGCAGCCATGCGATCAGACTCCAGGGGAGAAGACGCAGGGGCAGCAGGAGGGGAAATTCAACCAGTTCAAGCAGATATTTGCGTTTGTAAAACAAAAAACTGTCAAGCCAGATATCGTATAAGTTGCGTTCAGCGTTGAGTAATCCGGGGAGAGTCCATACGGCAACGATTACGGCAAGAATCAACACGGCACCGGCGAAACCCGGCGTTTTCAGCCTTGAACGGACGGAAAAGGGACGGCGGAAGAAGAACATGGGGGCAATAAAGAAAAATATGACAGCAGGTCCTCCGGCAAGGAAGCCGAAAGAAATAAGTATTGCCGAAAAAATCCATGCTTTGTTCCAGTTGGAACGGCGGATGCTGTAATAGAAAAATACCAGCTGCGCAGCAATCAGGAAGAATGCCGCCATGGTAACGGGCGTTCCCTCAACGGCTTTTTCAAGAACGATCAGCGGAGTAAGATAAAAAGCGGCGGCGACCCAGCCGGCACGGGATTCTCTCTGACTGGCAGAGGCGAAATATACGAGAACCGCACCGGCAGAAAGCATAAGTATGGAAATGCCGCGCATGACAAGTTCAAGGGGCAGTCCGGTAACTTTCCAGACCAGCTGACAGACGGCGGGGAACAAGGGAGCGTTGGTGTATACCGGCATTCCGTGAGCCGTTACCTGCAACGGATTTTCACCAAACTCAACGGTTTCAACGGCATAGAGACTCTCTTCTCTGAACAACTCTCTGCTGCCTGAAAGCCAGGGCAGATAGATGATCAGAAACGCCGCAATCAAAACAAGGACAGCGGTGGTTCCGGTCCACTTTTTTTCAACGTACAGCCCCATACTGCGCCTTTATCTGACCAGTTTGGATACAGCCTTGAACGCGGGATTTCTGGCGTCCCGCAGAAGCATGAATAAAACGGATTCAGCACCGACAACCATGGCTCCGGCAGAACGCATTTGTTCAATGGCGGCATCGCGGTCGGCATTTTTTCTGCTGGCGACGGCATCGCAGACAAGGATGGTATTGTATCCGGCGGCAAGACTGTCAAGAACGCTCTGGAAGACGCAGACATGGGATTCAATGCCGCAGAAAATCAGCGTTTCGGGCTTGTTTTTTTCAAGTTCTTTTACAAATTCACTTTCCTGAAAGACGGAAAAACCTGTCTTGGCGATGACGGGGGTGTTTTCGGGGAAGAGTTCAGCAAATTCCGGCAGGGTATTGCCCAGTCCCTGCGGATACTGTTCGGTGGCAATGACAGAGAGGGAAAGTTCTTTTGCGCCTGCAAGCAGCAGTTTGATACGGTTTGAAGCGGCATCAAAATCACTCATGGCCGGAACAAGACGTGCCTGCACGTCCACCAGAACCAGTTTTGCAGATGAAACACTTGAAGGAATGGTACTCATTTTCTTTTCTCCGATTGACAAACTTTTTAAATATCCTTTTATAAAAGATACATCAACAAAGAGGAATATTCAACTTTTAATTGAGCGTTCAGCCGATAAAAAAACAAAATTTACGTTTTCGGGGATGCTTTCCAGCCGGATAAAAACTTTAAAATAACGCATTTCAACTTGAATAAAGAGGGCAGATGTTGTATATTTTCTTTTTGTAATTTTACTTTATTGACAACGGGATTTGAAGATGAAACTGGTAAATAAGCTTTCAATGGTCGCCGTATTGATGTTTTTTTTGATCGGCTTGACCGGCAGTTTGATTCTGGTGCATGGCTGCGCGGATATAAAACTGCTGTTTTCTTCAGGAGCAGAAAAGGATATGCACGCCATCTATCCGCTGCTGGCACTGGGCGTCCAGGCGTTTGCCGCATTGCTTTTGCTGCTCTGGATCTCTTATTTTATCCGCAATGTGGTCAAAACGCTCAACAAAGCTGAAGTCTTTATTGATAATATTCACTCAGGTACGCTCTTTCCTCCGCCGATTGAGGTTGAGGGGATAAAAGAAGATGAATTTGTTTCTCTGTTTTCAACCTTGAACTTCATGCGCGACCGGCAGCTGAATTTGACAGAAAGACTCAAATGCCGGATTGAAAGTGAAGAAAAACTCCGCAGTGAAATAGAGTATTGCGAAGACTTGCAGATGGCGGCATTCAGCAGACTGCTGCCTGCCATGCGCCGTTCCGCCGGAATCGTCAAAGCATATTCTCTGATTGAACTTGCACGGATAAGACAGAGTAACGGAACTTCTTCAGAAGAAGAACGCACCATGCTTGCCTCTTTGAAACGGCTGTCGCGCTTGAGCAGAGAACTTGACTTTATTTCAGATGTGGCAAAACTGGAACGCAAAATCTGGAGTGCGCCCGAAATTTCAGCATTTCCTTCTCTTGCATTGATACAGGAGTTGACCGACAGATGTACAGTCTCTCTGCAGGCAAGAAATATTGCTTTTTGCAGCGAATACAAATCAGGACTCCCCGAATATCTCAGCGGAAACAGAGATTTGGTGTATCATCTGCTGCATTTGCTGATCCGTTCTGTTTCGCGTTCACTCACAGGAAAAGCGACAGTGAACTTTTCCTGCTCCGGCAGGAACGGGAATGCCGTGTTTGAAATCAGTGACTTAAGCTGCGACGAACACCGGGAGTATCCGGCGGCAAATTATCTTGAATCCTTTAAAAACGGCACGCCCGAAAGTCTGTCTGACTGCAGTTTGAGCGTCATCGGTCTGGAAATGGTCCGGAATATTGCAGAAAAGACCGGCTGTGTGCTTGAAATTGAGTCAAAAGATGAACACGCAACAATTCTGCGCCTGACGGTTCCGGGGGCGGCGGAACAGAAAAATGAGTCAATGCTGTCGTTCAATTCAATGACACACAACAACATTTTTTCAACTCAAAAGAGAGATGAAAATGCGACGTTGACAATACTTATGTCCGCAGAAGATTCCGAAGAGGCAGAGGCTTTCAGGCAGCTGCTTGCTTTCAGTAATATTTGCGTGGTTTCTTTTTCTGATAACGCAACGCTTCTTAAAAATGTATCCGCAGACACGGCGGGATTCATCATCTCTGCGCCCTTTACGGCAGACGCTCCGCCGCAGGTGCTGATTCCGCAACTGCGCCGGGCGGGAGGTTCTTCACTGCTGCCGGTACTGGTTATCATGCCGGCACATTCCAGAGAACTTGCGCAGGAATTGGCGGAACTGCCCGGCGTGACCGGACTGGTTCAGCCGCTTAACTACGCCCAGGCAGCCAACATTCTGCGCGGTAACCGGAGTGCGTAAAATATGTGTGACGTCCGATTCTCCCGCAGGCTTCATATTGCCGTTATGCTGTTTTTTGTCTGCTTTGCAGTCATTGCAGCAAGAACGCTT
>JAZQYS010000180.1:0-1722 GCA_045633645.1 Victivallaceae bacterium
AAACAAAAAATACCCCGTTTTTTTTGAAAAGGGGGAGGGGGGGTGGGGGGGAAAGAGGAAAAACTTTTTTCCACGTGAAAAAAAGTTTTTCCTCTTCCCCCGGCTCCCACCGCTCACCAAACGCGGGTGGGCAGGTTGAGGACGGAGGATATGTGGTCGCGGATTGTGTGGTCCGGGTGTTCGGGGAGGGTACGGTTTTTGACAAAACAGAGGGCAAGATCTTTAGACTTGCAGTAAAGGAACTCAGCGCCGCATGCGCCGCCGTGACCGAAAATATCTCCCTGTTGCTTTTCCCAGAGGGGGAGGGCGTAACCGAGACCGAACTTTGCCCATTCGCGGGGCGGGATGGGGTCGTCGGGGTGACGGTTGAGGCGTGTTGCAAGTTCAATCGTTTCTCTTTTGAGGAGAGGATTGCCGTTATTGCTGTGATAGAGCGCGTTAAAAATCTTTGCAGCAGCTCCGGCGGAGGCGATTCCGTTGGCGGAGGGGATGAACGCCTTTCTCAGGACGGGATTTCTGTGAAAAAGCGGCGTAAAAGAGATGGTGCCGTTGAAAGCAGTATCGTCAATATCGACGACTCTTTTTTCGGCTTCATCGGTGGTACCGAAGAAGAAATCGTTTTCAATGCCGAGGGGGATGAGGATTTTATCTTCAATATACTTTTTAAAGGGGATACCGCTGATGCGGTAAGCAAGTTCACCCAGGAGCCAGGCAAAGGTCATTCCCTGATAGCCGCAAGTGGTTCCTGGAGTCCATTTCGGTGTTGCAGCGCAAAGTTTTGCACACATGAAGTCCCAGTCCGCAAGTTGATCAGATGTAGCGGGAACACCGGGGAGCATGTGCAGACCTGTTCTGTGTGAAAGAACGTGATGGATTTCAGTATTTTCTTTGCCGCTGCCGACAAATTCGTGCCAGTATTTAGACACTTTGTCCTGAAAACTGAAACCGTATTCTTCCCACAACATCAGAAAAGCGGTGGTCATCACGGCTTTGCCGCTGGAAAATATGGGGAAGAGGGAATCCGCTGTGACTTTTTGAGTTCTGCTTGAATCGGTGAAACCTGCACAGAGGTCAGCGGCAAGCTGTCCTCCCTGATAGATGGTCAACTGAAGACCGCATTCTTTGCCGGAATCAACAAAATCATTTAAAATCTGCTGTAATTTATCAACGGGAATATCTTTCATCATTTTATACCTTGGATTTATTTTTTAAATTTATATAAGATACCCCGATGAAGAATAAATTTCAAGTGTATTTTTTTGCTGAGACAGACCGTCGGATGTGTCGGACGTGTCGAACACCCAATCGGAGTTTACAATCCCCATGCTGCTTTTCAACGGGAGCAATAGATGTGAAGTTGCAAAACTCTCGTTTTGCAGTGAAGATGTGAAGACGGCGGCTTTGCCGCCTTGTGAAGTTGCCCCTGACGGGGGAGGATGTGTTTAAGATAACAGATTGTTCAAAAAAGCCTGTATTCTCCAATCTCAAAATACTCCGCTTTTCTCGAAAAGGGGTTCCTCCTTCGCGCAAGGCTTCGGAGGCCAAGGGCAAGAGATGTGAGGTTGCCCCTGACGGGGGAGGATGTGTTAAGATACCAGATTGATCAAAAAAGCCTGTATTCTTCCAATCTCAAAATACCCCGCTTTTCTCGAAAAGGGGTTCCTCCTTCGCGCAAGGCTTCGGAGGACAAGGGCAAGAGATGTGAATACCCCTGACGTGTTA
>JAZQYS010000181.1:0-1151 GCA_045633645.1 Victivallaceae bacterium
TAAGGCTTTTGTTAATATCACTTTGAAGCCTGCTTCTCTGCACGCTGAAACAGGTGCCGATATTGATGCGCTTCTTGAACGGGGCAAATTGCCCGACGCTGAACGCAGAAAGATTCTCATTGAGTTTTCTGCTCCCAACACCAACAAGCCTCAGCACCTGGGACACGTCCGCAACAACACGCTGGGTATGTCGCTTGCCTCTCTGCTCAAACGTGTCGGACACGATGTCATTCAGATCAACCTGGTCAATGACCGCGGTATCCACATCTGCAAATCCATGCTTGCCTACAAGAGATTCGGCAACGGTGTCACACCGGAATCCACCGGAATCAAGGGCGATCATCTGGTCGGGGACTTCTATGTGAAGTTCAATCAGGCTTTTTCTGAAGAAGTCAAGGCGTTGAAAGCCGCCCATCCTGAATTTGCCGATAAGGACAGTGATGAACTTTTCCTTGAAACGGCTCTGGGAAAAGAGGCTCAGCAGATGCTTTGCGACTGGGAAGCAGGTGTTCCCGAAGTCCGCGAACTCTGGCAGATGATGAACAACTGGGTCTTTGACGGTTTTGCCGCCACTTACAAACGCATGGGTATCAACTTTGATCATACCTATCTTGAAAGTCAGACCTATCTATTGGGAAAAGATATCGTCAACTCCGGACTTGAAAAGAATGTCTTTACCAAACGTGAGGACGGTGCGACAATCTGCGATCTGGGCAAGCTCGGAACCAAAGTCCTTCTCCGCAAAGACGGAACCAGTGTCTACATTACGCAGGATATCGGTACAACTTTACTCAAACATGATGATTACGATCCGGATACCATGATCTGGGTGGTCGGTGATGAACAGAATCTGCATTTCCAGATGTTGTTCTCCATCCTCAAAAAGCTTGGCTATGACTGGGCGGACAGACTTTATCACCTCTCTTACGGCATGGTCAATCTGCCCTCCGGCAGAATGAAGAGCCGCGAAGGAACTGTTGTTGACGCTGACGATTTGATTAACTCTCTAAGAGATGGGGCATTGGCTGAAATCGCAGAAAAGGGCCGAGAAGAAGCTGTTGGAAATCCAGAAGAAGTTGCAGAAAAAATTGCTTTGGGTGCCCTACACTACTACTTGCTACAAACAACTCCTACAAAGGATATGCTCTTTA
>JAZQYS010000182.1:0-12449 GCA_045633645.1 Victivallaceae bacterium
AAAGGGGAGATGGGGGGCCGGGGGGGAGGCGAAACCTTTTTTTCCCGGTGAAAAAATTTTTTCCCCCCCCCCCCGGTTCCCATCACCCTCTTGCAAGAAAGTGAAGGGGGGTGCCGGGGACGTTGTAGGCGATGGTTTCGCCGATTTTTGCGACGGATAAGTCGAGGGCTCGGCGGATGTTTTCTGCGTTTTCGTCCAGATCGGGTTTGCCGTCGTAGAGTTGATAATCACTGCGGTGTTCCACTTCTCCCACGTTGGGCATAATGACGTTGGCTCCGGCGAGGAGTCCGAGTTCTCTGCCGTCGGCGGGACGCAGGGCTTGCAGTGCCGTTGTTGCGGCTATATTGACATCGCGCAAGGTCAGACGGACAGCGGCAATCATATTCAATCCCAACTGAAATCTGCGGGCGGCTTTGGCGGGCGTTTCAGGGGAGTCGTCCGCAAGGGGAGCCTCCTGCTGGGGGAGCCAGGGACCCATGCCGATCATATCCACATCAAGTTTTTTGAAAAAAGCTATATCATTTGCCAGATCAAGCGGAGTTTGTCCGGGAAGCCCGATCATCACTCCTGTTCCAACCTGAAAACCTGCGGTCCGCAGGTCAAGAAGAGATTGCAGACGCGCGTCAAAGTCATTTTCCGGCGGATGGATTTTATAAAAAAGTTCACGGTTGGAACTTTCTATGCGCAAAAGATATCTGTCCGCTCCGGCAGTTTTCCAGCGTTCAAAGACTTCAAGAGGCTGTTCGCCGCAAGAAAGGGTAATCCCAAGTTCAGGAAACTGCAGACGGATTTTCTTTACGATTTCAGTAATAAAATCAACCGCCTGCAAATCGGAACGCTCTCCGCCCTGAAGAACGATGGAACCGTATCCGTAACTGTGCGCCAGAGTCGCCGCAGAGAGAATTTCTTCAACTGTCAACTGAAAACGTTTGATTTTGCTGTTGGCCCTTCTTATGCCGCAGTAAAGACAGTTGCGGGTACAGATGTTGGAGTATTCAATCAAGCCGCGGAGAAAAACTTTTCTGCCGATCAGATTTTCTTTAACACGATAGGCCGCCGCATAAAGTTGGCGGCAGTCCTCTTCATTTTCAAGAGCAATCAGACGGGCAAGGTCTTCAGAAGAGAGAGTTTCTCCTTTTTCTGCCCGGGCAATAAGTCCTGTCATCTGCCCAGCTCCTGCCGCAGACGTTTGACGATGGAGTCAAAGTATCCCAACGCCTCGGAAACGGGGGCAGGCTGAGATAAATTAACACCGGCATCGCGCATAATATCCAAGACGTCTTTGGAACTTCCGGCTTTGAGGAATCCGAAATATGCTTCTCTTTTTGCAGGATCTCCGCTGCGCAGATTGGCGGCAAGTTTCAAGGCGGCGGACATGCCGGTTGCATACTTGTAGACATAAAAATTATAGTAGAAGTGCGGAATCCTTGCCCATTCCAGACTGATATCGTCTCCGGTATTGACTTCAGGTCCGTAATAAAGCCGGTTGAGAGCTGCGTATTTTTCGCAGAGCCAGTCGGCGGTCAACGGTGTACCTTCTGCTGCGGCTTCATGCATGGCAAGTTCAAACTCTGCAAACATCGTCTGACGGTAAATCGTACCTCTGATCTCATCAGCCATGTGTCCCAGCAGAAACGCTCTGAAATCAGGATCATTGGTATTTTCGTAGAGATATTCAAAGAGCAGAATCTCATTGGTTGTACTGGCAACTTCTGCAACAAAAATCTCGTAATCCGCATAGTGATATTCCTGAGTCTTGTTGCTGTAAAAACTGTGCATGGAGTGTCCCAGCTCATGCGCCAGAGTAAAGACGTCATTGAGCGTGGAGTCAAAATTCAGCAGCAGATAGGGATAACTGTCATAACAGCCGCTGGAATAGGCTCCGGAACGTTTGCCTTTGCGGGCGGGAACGTCCATCCAACGCTGAACAAAAGCCTGAGAGAGTATTTTTCCGTATTCTTCACCCAGGGGAGCCAAGGCCTCTTTGACAAGCCTTGCAGCTTCTTCAAAAGAATATTCTTTTTTGCAGCCGGGAAGCAGAGGATTGTACATATCGTACATTTCAAGTTTTTTCAATCCCATGATTTCGCGGCGGAGGGTCATATAATCGTAAAAAGACTCCAGATTGTCGTGGACACAGGCAATCAGATTTCTGTAAACGGATTCCGGTACATTGTCTCCTGAAAGTGCCGCAACAAGCGCCGAATCGTAATGGCGGATCTTTGCCCCGGTTACATGGCGTTTGACGTTGGCATCAAGCGTGGAGGCAAAGGTATTGCGTAATTGTCCGTAACACTTGTAAAGTTTTTTGAATGCCCGTTTACGGGTGTCGCGGTCATTGCTCTCAAGAAAGCGGCGGTAGTTGCCGTGGGTGAGAAGAACACTCTTTCCCTTTTCATCTTTGATTTTGCCGAAATCCATATCGGCATCATTGAGAACTTCAAAAGTGCTGCTTGAACTGCACAAAACATCCGAAAGCGTTCCCAACAGCGTTTCTTCAGCCTCAGAGAGCGTGTGCGGACGTTCACGGAGCAATTCTTCCAAACTGCGGCGGTAAAACGCAAGTTCCGGAGACTCCAGAAAACTGTTCATCTTTTCTTCGGGAATTGCCATAATTTCAGGATCAAACCAGGATTCCAGTGGAGAAAGTTCCGCAAACTTTGCTTTGACGCGTTCCACCCGCGCTCTGTTGGTGTTGATAGAGGTATTTTCGTCGCTTTTCAAGTGAGCGTAACAGTAAACTTTTTCCGCAAGACGGTCAAACGTATCGCTTGCTTCAATCGCCTGTTTGAGAACGGCGGGAGATTCTGAAAGTCTGCCTTTGTAGGAGGCAAAGTTTTCTGCAAGTTCCTGAATACGGGTAAAATCCTGTTCCCAGGACTCCACATCTTTGTAAAGGACCTCAAGATCCCAAGTCATATTGTTATCCATAATCAAAAATTCTCCTCAATCAATATTGGCAATTTTCTGTGCGGCACGGACTGCCGCCATCGCATCAGAGGCATAGATCGCACTGATTTCTTCTGCAAAAGATGCATCAACCGCAGCTCCGCCGACAATGACAGGATAGTTGAGTTCTTTTTCTTTCAAAAGTTCAATGACTTCACGCATTCTGGGCATGGTTGTTGTCATCAGTGCCGACAGCCCGATACAGACGGCTTTTTCACGGACAGCGGTTTCCACGATTTTTTCAGCCGGAACATCTTTGCCAAGATCAATGACATTGAATCCGTGATTTCCCAACAGCATGTTGAGGATATTTTTACCGATATCGTGAATATCGCCCTCAACTGTTGCAAGTACAAAAACGGGACCTGATTCGGTATTGCCCCGGTCTTTTTTGAGTTCCGGCTCAAGATAATTCATTGCAAGGCGCATGGCTTCGGCACTCTGCATAAGCTGCGGCAGAAAATATTCCTTTTTCTCAAAACGGCTGCCGACTTCGGTCAGTGCCGGAATGAGAATTTCATTGACAAGATAATCAGCTTTGAATCCTGCTTCAAGAGCATTTTTGACTGCATTTTCAACTGCGTCCGGCAGACTGTTGACGACAGCATTTTTGAGAATCATATCCGGTGTTTGGGCTGTTTCAACAGATTTTTCCGTACTGCGGACAACGTTGGCATGTTTGGCAATAAAACGCTTGAGTCCGGGGTCCAGCGCACGCAGGGCATCGGCGGATTCAATTGTGGAAACAATGCCGTTTGCGCCGGGATTGGCGATGGCACTGGTCAAACCTCTGCCGCAGGCAAGTCCCAGAAATGCCTGATTCAGTGCCGCCCGGTCAGGCAGTCCGAAACTGATGTTGGAAAGTCCGCAGGTTGTGCCGATTTCCATATCAGAACAATATTCAATAAAGTCAAGTGCTTCCAACGCGGCGCGCGGATCGGTACTGATTGTCATAATCAGCGCATCGGCAATACAGTCACAGGGAGTGTAGCCATACTTTTCAACTTCAGAAAACAGATATTTCAGAAGTTCAATACGCTCTTTTGCCGTTGTCGGAATACCTGCATCCGACAGGGGAAGCAGAATCGGCATGGCACCGTATTTTGCCGCAATCGGCAGAATCTTTTCAATGCGCTCTTTTTCGGCACTGATGGAGTTGAGCAATGCTCTGCCCGGATAAAATCTCAATGCCGCTTCAACCGCTTCCGGCAGTGTGGAGTCAATACAAAGGGGCAGTTGAACGGCTTTTGCCGTTTCTGCCACAGCACGGCGCAATGCGGCTGTCTGATCTATGCCGCCGACACCGACGTTGATATCAAGAACCGCCGCACCGGAGTTGGTCTGCTCAACGGCAAATTGGCGGATAAGATCAAATTTATTTTCCCGCAATTCTGCTTGCAGGGCTTTTTTTCCTGTGGGATTGATGCGTTCCCCGATCAGGATAAAGGGCATGTTTGCTCCAAAGGTACAGTATTTTTGTGCCGAAGCAACGACACCGTGGATTTCCTGTTTGATTTCAGGTGCTTTATAACGGACAAGTTCCTTATCAAGACAGGCAATGTGAGCAGGAGACGTTCCGCAGCAGCCGCCGACAAAAGAGGCTCCTGCATCTGCCAGCTGGGCGGCGGCTTTGCCGAATTCTTCAGGTCCCTGCGGGAAAACGGTTTTATCTCCCACCAGACGGGGCATTCCGGCGTTGGGCTTGGCGGCCAGAGGAATTGCGGCATAGGGTTTGATTTTTTTGATGATTTGAGCCATCTCTTCCGGTCCGGTTGAACAGTTGCAGCCGAAAACAGCCGCGCCGAGACTCTGGAATGTAACAAGAGCTGAAACCGGATCCGTTCCGGTCAATGTTCTTCCGCCGGGTTCAAAGGTCATGGTGACTATGACCGCAATTTCAGGTGCAATATCTTTTATGGCAATCAGGGCGGCGCGTGCCTCCTGAAGATCCATCATCGTTTCAATGGCAAAACCGTCAACGCCGCCTTCAAGCAGGGCTTCAGCCTGTGTGCGGTAAATGGCAACGGCTTCTTCAAAGGGGAGGGGACCGTTGGGTTCAATCAGGTGCCCCGTCGGGGCAATGTCTCCGAAAATCAATTTGCCGGGACAGGCTTTGCGGGAGATTTTCACCAGTTCGATATTCAGTTCCCGCACCTTGCTTTCAAGTTTAAACTCCGCAAGTTTGGCTGGATTTGCTCCGAAACTCGGAACATAGAGCAGATCACTTCCCGCCCGGCAGTAGGACTGCTGAACGTCAGTGATCGCTCCGGGATTTTGAGTACACCATAACTCCGGACAGACGCCGGGGGGCAGACCGCGTTTGATAAGTTCTGTTCCCGTTGCGCCGTCCAAACGGATGATTTTCTGTTCCGCCAAGCGGATAAGTTCCTGCCGGGTCATGGTGTCTCCTTTTGAAGAATTTTATCAGATAACGCGTTCGATGGTGATTTCAGGATCGATTTCGTCGCGCAGAATGCGTTCCAGACCGCCTTTGATGGTCATGGTTGCATGGGGACAGCCGCCGCAGGCGCCGCGCAGTCTGAGTTTGACGAGTTTGCCTTCGATGGAAACGATTTCCAGGTCTCCGCCGTCAGCCTGAAGGTGGACACGGAGTTCTTCCAGACGGTCAGTAATTTTTTTTGCCAGATCTTCCATGATCTATTTCTCCTTTTTTTAGGTTTGGGTTTCTGTTATTGCCGGACATGCGGCTGCATCCGGTAGTAGGAGCAGTTGAAACTCTTGAGAGCCTGTTCTGCTGCTGTACGCGGATCAAAAAATGTTTCATTAAATATATCTATATAAACAGTGCCTTTTTCAAAGTTGCAGATACCGTTGATCCAGCCGCCGCAAAGCGGTTGTTCAAAACGCAGCATATCGTTTTCAAGATACACTCTGCATTCCCCATGACAACTGAGATTCAAACAACTTGCAAGCTCTGAAGTATAACGCCTGATATCGGCGTCGGTATGTGCGTTTTCTCCGGCTCCGTAAAGGTCTATTGCCACAGAAAAAGCATTGGCATCTGTTTTTTCAAAACGGCTTTTCCAGGAAAGTTGAAAACTGTGGTGATCCCGTCCTTCCATGACGGGGACCAATCTTTCCACACCGTTGTTGCCGACGATTCCCCTGCTGATCAAACTTGAGATGACCCACTGATCGCTTTTCAATCCTGATGCGATACATTGTACAGCGCAGTCAAAGTCCACACCTTCGCCGCAGGTGAATAAATCCACTGCGGCGTATTCGTGTTCAGGCCAGGCATGAACAGCAAAGTGCGACTCTGAAATAACGACAACTCCGCTGACTCCCTGGGGCATGAAACTGTGAAAATGACTGCTGATGACTGTTGCTCCGGAGCGTTTTGCCGACGAGACAAAAATTTCTTCCATTCTGCCGGAATCGGTTAAAATTCCGGCATCACAGTCATAAAATTCAACAGTCATCTGCCTGCCCAGAGCGCAGCCCGGATGCAGATCGTTATGTTTGTCAGAGGTTTTCATCGTGTGAATCAGTTCTGCTGTCCGTTGCCGGTGAAGCGGCAGTTGGCTGTAAATTCATCCATGATAGCAGCATTGGCCAATTCCATTTTCTGCTGGCGGCACATCATGGTATACAGCTCTTTTTCTTTTGCAAAGTTTTTCATGTCGGCAGCAGCTCTTCTGGTCAGCTGAACGATCACTGCACCGTTGGCTGTTTTCATCGGGGCGGCAAAGGCACCGACTTTGAGGTTGAGAACAGTAACAGCTGCCTGCGTGAAAGCTTCCGGCGGACGCTTGGTCATGAGAGAGAAATCAAAGTTGCTGAACTTGCAGTTTTTGTATTTTGCAAAAAGACGGTTTGCTGTTCCTTTTTTGGCCTTGGAAAATTCCGCAAAGGCGGCACCGGCCTTTTTCATGGCATCAGCAGAGGCTTTGTCAGCCTGGCAAGCTGCTTTGACTTTGGCGGCAACTTCTTTGTATTCCGCCGGACGGGGCATTGTGCGTTTGCGGCTGAAACCGATATAAACGGCATCTTTTTCGGGAATCGGATCGGTAACAGTGTTGTTTCCGGCAAGAGCTGCAAGCTGCTGAATCAGAGCGGCAGAATTGATTTTGCCGATGGCAGAGGCACCGAAATCAGCCGTTCCGGCATTGATGACAGCAACTTTTGCCTTTGCAGCCAGAGCACGGAAAACTTTTTCTTTATCCTTTGCCGGGATATCAGACAGTTTGTCGTAAGCATTGGCGGCAAAATCGTAGGCAGCCTTGTTGGCAAGTTCAACGGACTGGGTTTCAATGAATTTTGCGCGGACAGCATTTTTGACTGCGGCATATTGGGGATTCTTGATTTTATCCGTTTCAAAAGATTTCACATTCTTTGCCAGATAATCTTTAAGAACTTTTTCGGTGGCAAGTTTTGCAGCCGCATTGCGGTAATTTTTGTACGGGAAAGCGGCAACAAGAGCCGAGACTTTTCCGGGAATGGTATAAGCGGAACGGTGTCCAGCAAAATACTTCTGAACTTCGGCGTCTGTGACTTTGACAGAAGATGCTTTGGCAGCGGGGAACTCAATGACACGCACGAAATAGGTGGTATTCAGCTTGCGGTAAAGTTCTTCAGCTTCTCCCTGAGTAACAGTGATACCGCCGGTGAGTTCCTTCTGGAATTTTTCCAACAGGAGCTGCTGACGGCAGGCGGCATACAGATCGTCCTGAGAAATACCGTTGCGGCGCAGATTTTTGACCACTGTATCGTAAGAAGCCTTATCAAAACTGCCGTTTTTCTGGAAAGCCGAAGCGCGGCGGATGAGGGAGGCAATTTCTTTGTCACTGACGGTCAAGCCCATTTTTGCCGCTTTGCGGTTGATGCAGGCAAAGATGAAAATGTTTTCGTTGGGCAGGTCGCGGGAGAGCGGCACACCGTTGAAAACTTCGCTGAAAACGGAGACGTTTCTGCCGATTTCGCGCAGTTCGTTATAGGAGACGGATTCACCGTATGCCGTACCCATTGAAATCGAACCGGGATTGCTCATATCACCGAAACCGAATGTTCCGGGCGTCAGAAAGCCCAGAAATGACACGATGATGATGATCGTGAAGATTCCGAACAGCCAGCGGCTGTTGCGATGAAAGAAGGTGTTGAGTTTTTTGATAACCATTTTTTTTCCTTTTTCTATTTATATTTAGGGTAATTTTACGACTTTTACTTGGACTTCTCCCGGTACGACAGCTTTCAGGCTGACGCCGTCAAGGGCACAGCTGAACCGCAGCGGGACGGTATATACACCGGGTTTGCTGATCTCTGACAAATCTGCAAACAACCGGATGTCTTTGGAATCAAGCACACTCAGACGGGAGGGGAGTCCGGAGGCAGTTGCTTCTGCTCTCTGTTCGGGCTCTGCCAGTGTTGCCTGTAAGGTTTTATCATTGCTTTGAACAAGCAGTACCGGCAGATTTCCCATGCGTTTTTCTTCGAAACTTTTGACGATATCCACCTGAACCATTACTTTGCGGGGAGATACATCCACGCCGTCTGGCGTGACGAGTTTGCTTTCATATTCAAACGGATCCCTGACCGTTTCTGACAGCGGAATAGGTTCGCTGAATATATTGCTGAATGAATTTAAAGTCAATTCCGGTCCGGAAACCATAACCGTATCCGGAATACTGCGGCTCGCAGCGGTGCGGTATTCGTTTGATAAATTTCCGGAAAACTGTACCTTTACCGGAATCCGCTTTGAGATTTTACGTTGAAGTTTCAGTTCCAGTGATTGACTGCGGATAATTTTTACTCCGTTTTTCTGCTTGAACATCTCCGGCCGCAGACGGACGAGGTAAATATCGTCATTCTGCCGGTGTTCCGGACCGACGTAGACACTTGCAGCAAAATCTTCAGGATTAAGTTCCTTTAATGTGCGTTCAGAACATTTTATCTTGATCGTTACCAGATTTTTCTGTCCGGTCTGGAATATCAAATCAGAAGACAGTTTCACGTCCACCGGAACACCTGTAATTTCGCGTTCCACAAAAATATTGTCGGATACGCCCTTATAGAGAATGACCGCAAAAAGCAGCGCCAGAAGTTTGCGCGGATAGTCCTGGACAAAAAGATTGATGAAACGGTTACTCATTTTCCTTTTCTTCCTTTTCTTCCTGGATCGGCGCAGATTCCTGCTCTTCAATCATCTGGACTGTTTCATTGAGTTCGCCGTCATCTTTCATTACGACCAGCTGTTCAAGCATATCTTCAAGTTCCTCCGGAGAAAGATCCCGGTGGAATATTCCGCGGTAGGCAAGACTGATGAAACCGGATTCCTCAGAAACCACAATCGTCACAGCATCGCTTTCTTCAGAAACGCCCAGTGCCGCTCTGTGACGGGTTCCAAGGTGGCGCGAAACATGTTCGGCTCTTGTCAGCGGCAGAATGGCACGCGCCGCCACGATTTTATTATTGCGGACAATAACAGCGCCGTCGTGCAGCGGAGAATTCGGGAAAAAGATGGATTCCAGTACCAGAGAATTGATTTTGATATCAAGCGGAATTGAGTCATCAATCAGCGTTTGCAGATTGAAACGGCGTTCAACCACAATCAGCGCACCGCATTTGCGCTTTGACATGGCATTGACAGCTGAAATAATTTCTGAAACAATTTCGCGGCGCTGCTTGCCTTTGCGGGCGATATAACTGCCCAATTGTGCCAGAGCGCGCCGCAGTTCCGGCTGAAAGATAATCAATATGGCGATAAACAGAGAGTTGCCGAACATATCAAGAATATATGCCAGCACATCCAGTCCGAGAATATCATTTTTTGCAACGATTGCAAGAGTAAGTCCGAGAATGAACAACCCTGTGATAACCATTGCACCGCGGGTGCTGCGGAGATAGTATAATACGGCATAAATCAGCAGGAACAATATTCCGATCTGAATCAAGACCCGCAGGCTTTCTGACAGCCAGGCTGCTCCAAGAATCATTTTGAATCCTCCCTGATTGCCTTTAATACAATTAAAGCGTCATGCAGTTGTTTTACATCGTGCGTGCGGAGTATGGCAGCACCGCAGGAGACAAGGTGCAGTTCTCCGGCAAGCGTACTGCCGCTCCGGCGGACAGGATTATCTTCTCCGGTAATTTTTCCAAGAAAAGATTTGCGGGAAATACCGAAAAGAACTTGTCCGAGACGTTCAACAAAGACTTTTGACCTTTGCAGCATATTCAACTGCTGTTCCGGCGTTTTTGCAAACCCGAAACCGGGATCAAAGATGATACGTTCACGGGAAAGACCGGAGTTTTCCGCCGCGTCAAGCAGTTCGCGGCAGATTGTTTCCACAACATCTGAACCATAGGAGCAGTGTTCTTTCAACATCATATTATCAGGTTCTCCGCGCGAGTGGCAGAGAACCAGTTTGCTTTCGGGATATTTTTTCAAAACATCCGTCATGCGGGAATCAAATTTCAGTCCCGAAACATCATTGATGATTTTTGCGCCCAGTGCAAGCATTTTTTCTGCCGTCTGACTGTGGCGGGTATCTATGGATATAACCGTATCCGGATATTTTTCAAGCAAAGATGTCACCACGGGTGTCAGGCGTTTGATTTCTTCTTCAGCCGGGACTTCCAATGCACCGGGACGGGTTGATTCCGCCCCGATATCGAGGATGTCTGCGCCGTCTGACAAAAGCTGCAAAGCATGGTTTACGGCGCAGTCAGAAGACAAAAATCCACCGCCGCTGAAGGAATCGTCCGTAACATTGACGATTCCCATCAGCAGTAAAGAATTTTTATTTCTGTCGTTTGCGCCGGGCAACATTGTTTTTACGCTTCCGGAGTTTCGGTGTTTTCAGTATTTTCCGCAGTATTTTCAACGGCGGGAGCACTATCCTGAGGAACTGCCGTTTCTGCCGTTTGAGCCGGTTCATCCGTCAAAAGTTTTTCGCCTTCAACTTTGACCAGCTTGGCAACGCCGGTAATGCGTTCGCCGTCGCGGAGATTCATGATTTTGACACCCTTGCCGACACGTCCGATACGGCGGATTTCGCTGACCGGGATTCTGGAAAGCTGTCCGTTGGCAGTTGTGAGCAGAATTTCATCTTCGTCAACAATCTGGAGAACGGCGAGAACCTGTTCACCTTCGCGCAGACGGATGTTGACCACACCTCTGGCACCGCGTTTGGTCTTGCGGTAGTTGTTGACGAAACTGCGTTTACCCATGCCGCCGTCAGTGACGACCAGAACTTCGGGTCCGATACCGGTTTCTGAGATTTCTTCTCCTTCATCGGCAGTTTCGATTTCAGCATCAACGATGGTTTCTTCGTCATCATCGCTTGCTTCAACTTCATCATAAGTCGGTTCTTTGATGACTTCAAGACTGACAACGGTATCACCCTCAATCTTGAAACGCATACCGGTCACGCCGCGGGCACTTCTGCCCATCGGACGGATCTGTTCGTCATCCAGATCAAAGCGGCAGGACATACCCATGCGGGTGGACAGCAGAATTTCATTGCCGTTGGAGGCGATTGCGGCTCCGATAAGATCATCGTCATCTTCAATGACCAGAGCGCGCAGACCGACCCGGCGCAGGTTCTTGAAGAGTTCCAGCGGCATTTTCTTGATAAAGCCGCGGCGGGTGCTCATCAGCATAAATTTGCCCGGTTCGCTCAATTCTTCGGGCTTGACCGTCAGCATAGCGCGGATCTTTTCGTCCTGCTCGATCTTGATCATATTGACAATGGCGCGGCCGTTGGAACTGCGGGATGCTTCCGGAATTTCGTACACATTCAGCCAGTACATAAAGCCCCGGTCGGTAAAGAAGAAGATCAAGTCGTGGCTGTCAGCATTGAACAGGTGTTCCACATAATCTTCATCCTTGGTCTTCATGGCAATAATACCTTTGCCGCCGCGATGCTGAGTCTGATAGGTCGCTGCCGGCACACGCTTGATGTAACCGGTGTTGGAAACAGTAATAACGCAGCTGTGGCGTTCGATCAGATCGGCAATATTCAGATCGCCGTCAGCGGCGGTGATTTCGGTACGGCGGTTGTCGGCGTATTTGTCGCGCACTTCCAGCAAATCGGCGCGGATCACGCCCAAACGCATTTCGCGGCTGGCAAGCAAGTCGTTGTAATACTTGATATTGGCGCAGAGTTCAGCAAATTCCGCATCCAGTTCTTCGCGCGCCAGACCGGTGAGCTGATGCAAACGCATTTCCAGGATCGCCGCCGCCTGCAAATCGGAGAAACCGAACTTGCTCTGCAAGGCTTCGGCAGCATCGGCTTTGGTTTTGCTTTCGCGGATGGTGTTGACCACTTCGTCAATAATATCCAGAGCTTTAAGGAACCCTTCCACGATATGGGCGCGGGCCTGAGCTTTGGCAAGATCAAATTTGGTCTTGCGGATCAAAACTTCCATGCGGTGGTCAAGGTAAGCCTGCAAAACCTGAGCCAGATTCATCACGCGGGGGCGGTTGTGATCGACCACCAGCATGGTGCAGGGGAAAGTGGTTTCCAACTGTGTGTGAGCAT